>PWZG01000473.1 GCA_003567575.1 PVC group bacterium
CACCATCAACGGCCATTCTGTCGAAAAAGCCTGCAGCGCACGTTCAAAATGATTGAGGGCCGCGAGATGGCGGTCGGCCTCCGGCGCCATCACCGCCTGGCCTTCCTCCAGGTAAAGCCGACCCAGCAGTGAACGCGCGCCGGCCATCGGGCTTTCAGCAACAGGAATATCGAGTTTCTCCAGTTGTTCGTCCATGTCGCGCATCAACCGGATATTGGATTGCAGCATCCTGCGCGCCTCACGCCGGTCGCCGCGCGCGGCTTTCAACTGGGCATACGCCGTCAGGGCACGACCAAACCACAAGTCCATGCCGCCCCAGAGTACTTCGGTGAAATTATGTTCCGCCTTATTGAAAAGCGCTTCGCGTTCGGATGCTTCCAAACCTGCATCTTCGACGGCCTGAAGCGCGATTTCAGCCTGTTCCAGCAGGACCTGACGTTGCTGGGCGCGTTCCTCGGTCACCGACAACAAGAGATCGTAAACGTCGACCGCATTTTTGTAATCCCGGTCGTAAATCAACATCTGGACATATTTATGGGCCGAAAGACGCAAATTCCGGATCACATCCGGATCGGTGGGTGGTTCGCCATCGTATTGAGCGAAAAATTCCGAGTAAATCTCCCGTGTTTTCGTTCTTTCTCCGATATTGAAATAGGCATCGGCCAACGCCAGCAGAATGGCTTGCGCGGAGGGACTGTCCTCCGGTAAATTGCGCAGGATTTCCTCCGCGGCGGAGAGACGCCGGCGGTGAATCATCGCCTCAGCGCGTATGACGTCGGCGCGTGCTTCGGTCTCGGGGCGGCGCATGACAAGACGTTCCATGACGTTCTCAGCCAGGGACGGCATGTCCATTCTGATGAGGCCACGGGCAAATTCAAATTCGCGCTCGATTGCAGCATCCGCGAACACGCATTTGGCCGGCGCAACAATCAATGCCAATAGCCAAACCATTGAAAGCCACCACCGTTTCATGCTCATTGCTTTGATTGCGCCATTAGGTTGCATAATCGGGATTCCCGCTGATTCAACTAGATTTAAGATAATTCCTTTCACACGAATTACGACTGAACTATACCAGAATCGCGAAAGGTTCGTCAAGCCCCCAGATAATGTTTTTTCGCTATTGCGTTATATAGACTGTCGCGTTATAATTTTCTGTTCTAATCAAATAACCCCATTAAGGAGGCAAGCATGTTGAAACCGAGAAAGATCAAGGACGGCCTTCATTGGGTCGGTGTCATCGACTGGGATCGTCGCCTTTTCGATGCACTTGTACCGCTTCCTGACGGCACCAGTTACAATGCCTATCTGTTGGAGGGCACGGAAAAACGTGTCTTGCTGGACACCGTCGACAGCGACAAGATCGGTTCCTGGCGCGGCGTACTTGACGGTGTGGAGCGGCTGGACTATCTGGTTGCGCACCATGCGGAACAGGATCATTCCGGCGCCATTCCGGAAGTTTTGGCAAGCCATACGGAATGTACGGTCCTGGCGACCGAAAAATGCAAGGCTATGCTTATCGATCACTTACACATACCGCCAAACCGGATTCGCGCGGTAGCGGACGGCGAGACGGTATCGCTTGGCGGACGCACGCTGGAGTTTGTGAAGACACCCTGGGTCCACTGGCCGGAGACTATGTGCACGTACGTGCCCGAGGACCGGATTCTTTTTTCCTGCGATTTTTTCGGTTCACATTTGGCGACAAGCGACCTGTGGGTTCGCGATCGCGGCCAGGTATACGAAGCGGCCAAACGGTATTATGCGGAGATCATGATGCCGTTCCGGCAAACGATCCGTCGCAACCTGGAAAAGGTGCGCGCCCGCAATCCGGTTTGGATAGCGCCAAGTCACGGCCCGCTTTACGACGATCCGTCTTTTATCCTCGAGGCCTACGAAGACTGGGTCAACAGCGAACCGAAAAACGAGGTCGTGCTGCCCTATGTTTCGATGCACGGCAGCACGGAAGCCATGGTACGGCATCTGGTCGGCGCCCTGACGGAGCGCGAGATCACGGTCCGCCCCTTTAATCTGAGCGTAACGGATATCGGCAAACTGGCCATTGCCCTGGTCGACGCCGCTACACTGGTCGTCGGAACGCCGACGGTACATGTCAGCCCGCATCCGGCCGTTTTTTATGCAGCCCATCTAGCCAATGCATTGCGTCCGAAACTGCAATTCGCTTCAATTATCGGGTCGTACGGCTGGAGCAGCAAAGCTATCGAACGGATTGCGGCTCTGATCCCGAACCTCAAGGTGGACCTTCTGGACCCGGTCTTATGCAAGGGATATCCGCGCGAACCCGATTTCAAGGCGCTGGACACCCTGGCCGAAACTATCGCCGCGCGTCATCGCGAGCGGGGATTACGCTGAAATAATGACGAAACGCGGGACCCTGCTTTGGATCATTGCGGCGCTGGCGGCCTGGTGGCTTGCCGGTCAACGCCATGAGCCTTTGCGCGCGGCGCGGCATGATCTCTGGCCGGAGGCAGCGTTACAGGCGATTGAGGAAGCCCCGCCGCTGGTTGCTTTCACCACCGTCGCGTTGGGCGGATTCCAGGGGTTGATCGCGGACTTGCTCTGGTTGCGCGTGTCTCGATTGCAGGACCAGGGCCATTATTTCGAAATCGTCCAATTGGCGGACTGGATCACCAAGCTGGAACCGCGTTTCACCGAAGTCTGGGCGTATCATGCCTGGAACATGGCATATAACATCAGCGTCATGTTCCCTGATCCGGATGATCGTTGGCGCTGGGTACAACACGGGATCCATTTGCTGCGCGACGAGGGAATACGCTATAATCCGGCCGATCCAAGCCTTTATCGTGAGCTTGGCTGGATATACCAGCATAAAATCGGCCGGCATTGGGACGACGCTAACATGACATATAAATGGAATCTGGCACAGACGATGTCGCCGGTGCTCGCCGACGGCCGGCTTGACCATGAACGAGCAGCCGGCGACACGGAATTACGCCAGCGTTTGAAGACCGAGTACGGATTGGATGCGGACGCGATGTTATCAGTGGACAACCTTTACGGTCCGCTGGACTGGCGAGCGGCCGACACCCATGCCGTCTACTGGGCATGGCGCGGCCTGCAAGTGGCGCCGCCCGAAGGCAGCCTGCCCAACGAACGGATGATTTTCCAAGGGATGTCACAGGCGTTCAAACAGGGCCGCATCGTCATTGATTCTGAAAACCGCTTTCTGATCACTTCTCCTGATCTCGATCTGTTTCCCGGCGTTCAACGTGCATTTACCGACGCACTGGAACGTTATCAGAACAACGAAACCATCAAACAAGCCTACGCTAATTTCCTTGACGATGCAATGACGCTTTTTTTCGTCTATGGCCGTCGGGACAATGCGCGCGATCGCTTCGAAGAATTGCGGCAACTATTTCCGGAAATGGTTGCCGGCGAAACCCTGCAAACCGCGGTCATAGGCAATCTTCTGGCACGGATGGAACAGGTCAGTCTGCGCGATGCAGCCGCATTGATCGAAGGTTTCTTTTTTCAGGCTGAAATTTATCGCGTTATGGGAGAAACGGACCGCGCGGCCGCCCTGGATCGGCTGGCGCAAGTTCTCTGGCAGCGCGCCGAAGACCGGTTTGGCAACCACGAAGCCACGGCCATGCCGCCGGCACGCGCATTGCAAAGACAGGCGATCGAGCGTGCGCGCTCCGATTATGCACCGATGTTCCGGCAATGATGCTTGAGGTCTGTTGCGGTTTTTTGTTTTATGTGATAAATTCCGATACGTTGATGGGTGGTTTTAATCAGGAGACATCCCATGGCAGATAGATCCCTTACACGACGCGATTTTCTCGGCGGATCGGCGGCGGCAGCCGGCGCAATCACACTCGGCGGATGCGCCACTAATCCCGTTAGCGGACGCCGCCAGTTTATGTTGATGTCGCAAGCGGACGAAATCCGGATCGATCGCGAGCATGCGCCGCACCAGATATCTTTCGATTACGGGCCGCTTCAGGATAACAGGCTCAACCAGTACATCGCCGCGACGGGCGACCGATTGACGCCGGTGACGCACCGGCCCGACATGCCGTATTCGTTTCGCGGTGTCAATGCAGCGCATGTTAACGCGTATGCCTTCCCGGGCGGGACCATTGCCGTCACGCGCGGTCTGCTGCTCGAGATGCAGGATGAATCGCAACTGGCGGCTTTGCTGGGCCATGAAATCGGTCATGTAACGGCGCGTCATTCGGCCGCGGCAATGAGTACGGCGACGGCAACACAGTTGGGGATTCTGTTGGTCGGCGTTGCCGCGACCTTATACGACGAGGATTACGGCGATCTGGCCCTTGGTCTCGGCGGGGTCGGCGCTTTTTTGTTCCTGGCCAAATACAGTCGGGACAACGAGCGCGAGGCGGATAAACTGGCGATAGAATACATGACGCGTGCCGGTTATTCCCCCGAAGGGATCGTCGGATTAATGGATATCCTGCGAAATCTCAACCAACGCCGGCCCAACTCGATTGAGGTAATGTTTTCGACGCACCCGATGAGCGAGGATCGCTATCGCGACGCGTTACGGCGCGCGCAACGGATGGCCGATACCGCGGTGGACATGAAGACGGGACGGGAACGGTACATGGATCATACGGTCGCCTTACGCGAAAAGCGCGAAGCCATCACGGCCATGCAAAAAGGCCAGACGGCCATGCGAAAGGACGAGTTTGACAAAGCCGAAACCCAGTTTGCGCGGGCGCTGCAAGCGGCGCCTGACGATTATACGGGACTTCTGCTTATGGCGAAAACCCAAATCGCGCGCGAACGCTATGTCGAAGCGCTTGCGCATACGGTCGCGGCCCAGGAGGTTTATCCGGAAGAGCCACAAGCCTGGCATGTCGGCGGCATGGCCAATTTACGGGCGGGAAATTACAATAATGCGCTGGCATCCTTCCGCCATTACGAACAACTTCTGCCGGGCAATCCGAACACATTGTTTTTCACGGGGTATACCCTTGAAAAAATGCAACGACGTCCCGACGCGATCGAACACTATCGGAGTTACCTGCAAAAGGCGCCCAATGGTGAACACGCGCAATATGTTCGCCAACGTCTCGACGAATGGGGCGTGGCTTCATGAAAGCATTCCCATGACCGACCCAACGACAGTTTCCGGTCCCGTAACCACGTCGTTAAGCCATTTTTGTTTACGCGTCTACGCCGCGCTGATGACCGTACCGCGCGGCCGGGTAACCACCTACGGCGCCTTGGCTCGGGCAATCGGCTGCCGTTCGGCACGCGCAATCGGAGGCGCACTACGGAAGAATCCGTTTGACCCGCGGATCCCCTGCCACCGCGTCATCGCCGCCGATGGCACGCCCGGCGGATACAAGGGCCGTCGCAACGGCGAGGCGATAACCGAAAAAACCACTTTGCTGGCGTCTGAAGGGGTTCTCTTTCACAACGGTCGCCTGGCTGACCGCGGCTGTTTTTACGAACCGCCACATGCGCCGTCGGCGATACGAACCGAAGATACAGCATGAACCCATCGACGCCGCCAACCGATCCAAGCGCTGTCTCCGAAGGGCCGGAAGCCATCGCGCGACTGCAACGGAGCGTCCAACGATTGTCGCGACTGTTGGTCGTCACGCTGCTGATCACCGTGCTGCTGTTTTTCAAGGTGTTTGAAACGCGTTCGCGGAAGCAGGAATATATTCTTGTGGACCAAGACGGCACGCCGCGAGCCGTAATAGGCATGCGTGATGACGACACATTTCTATCAATGTTCGACAGCGCCGGTGAAACACGTATCGCGATAAGTTCCGGCGGCAACGCGGGACCGATGTTACGTCTTTCCAATGCCGGATCGACCATGCATGCCATGTTGACGGTTCAGGACAACGGCGCCGGTCTGGCGCTGCTGGATGACAGCGGCGCGGGGATACAAGTGTTTACCGACGCACGTGATGCGCGCATAAATTTTATGGACCCCAACGGCTGGTTGCGTCTGGGTTTAGGTACGGATGACGGGATGCCTTTCTTCGGATTCATGGCCACCAACCTGTCCGCGCGGATTGTCATGGGAAGCGATGAAAACGGCGGGCGTCTGAGTTTTATCGACCGTCACGGCAAACGGCGTCTCTCGCTGGGGGTGCATGAAGATCGCCCGTTTCTCAACCCGGATCCCGATCCGGAGAAGATCGGGGTCAGCCCTTCACAATAAACTTTACTCTTTAGTTTCATGCGTTGTGCAATGTTCAGTTCGCAATCTCCGCAATTCACGGATATGAAACTGTTCCACACGTTCGGCAAGCCGTTCAAGAAAACGTTCGTGATCCGTCTCGTCTCTGAAAAGTCGTCTCTCCGGCCCCCAACCTATGTCGCCGTAGCTTCCTGGCGAAGGCGCATCCCCCACCATCCGGCAGGCAACATGGCTTGTCCTCCGAAACCTTTGGCGAAGAAGGATAAATCGCCCCGGGATACTCCACTCGCAGTTGCCTTGCCATATTCGCCACTCCTCCTTTGCGATCTTTGTATCTTGGCGCGCTATGTGTTTCTCGCAAAACCGCCAAGTGGGCCAAGGTTTCTTTGTTTTCCGCATCACCACAACTTAACCGGCAATTCGTATACGTAAAGCAAACTGTAGTAGAGGCCTGCCAGAACAAAAATCAAACCGGTGACGCGCCGCACCCAGCGTTCGATCTGGGTCAGCCGATTGAACGCGCTGCCCAGCCGTTTCGAGGCAAAAGCGATTAGCAGGGCAAACGCGATCACCGGCGCGGCCGTGCCGAGTCCGTAGACCAGCGGTAGCATCACCATGGACTGATTTCGGGCGGACAATGGAATCAGTACGCCGAAAAACAGGCCGGCCGAGACCGGGCAGAACGACAGGGCAAAGAGCATCCCCAGCAACGCCGCCCAGCCGAGGCCGCCCTTTGCCGCGCGTTGCTGCACGCCGGCGCCGACCAGCGAAACCGACGCTGTTGTACGAAGCAATCCAAGCAACAGCATCCCGACCAGAATTAGCACGGGGCCAAGGATCTGATTGAGGTATTTCTGCAGAAACAGCGCGATTTCGCCGCTGGCCAGCAGTCCGGCCATGATCAACGCGCCCAGCAACACATAGGCAACCGTGCGACCGGCGGCGTATAAAAGCCCCGAGAGCAAAACCGTACGCATTTTCTCGACCTTGCGGGCAATGAAACTGATGGCCGCGATGTTGGTCGCCAGCGGGCAGGGACTGATCGACGTCAGGATGCCGAACCAGAGAGCCGTAAGAATGACCGCCCAACTCATGAACCCGTCTCCGGTCCGAGACTTTCGCGAATGGCGGCGCGCACATAGTCGAAGTATTCCTCACGGTTGCGAATCTTGGTCCAGACTTCGTCCAACCGTTGGAAATCGTCGCTGCCGGCGCGCGTGACCACGATAGTGCTGGACGAAATGTTGTAGCGTCGGGCAAACGCCGTATCGCGCATGTAATCCACCGTCCGGAAGGCCAGCCGCCCGGATGCCAACGCATCGGCAAATTCAGTCTCGACCAGCTCGCGAGCGAACCACTCGATTTGGTTGCATTCCGGACAGCGAAAGGTCATGTGGGCGGCGTAGACGACGACCTGAGAGGCTGGTGTCTCGCCCGTCGTTTTTGCTTCCGGTACGGTCTCTGCCTCCGGCACAGGCGCCGTTCGCCGTCCGGCGGCAAATCCGATCGTCACCAGCACAAACCCCAGCAGCAGTCGCGCGGCCCAAATACGTAGTTTTTCAATTTTCATAGCCGAAACAATTCCGATTTCAGGTCACCTGGCGGATTCTTCCGCCGTCGCCCGATCCACTTCGTGATCGGGACTATGGCGGAATGGCACTTACTTAAGCCCGATTTCAAAGCCATAGCTTGTCAGCACGCCATGTGTGTGAGTGTGTGAGTACGTGGGTGTGTGAGGGTAAGAACGTTGCGTTACACATGTTCTTTTCGCTCTTCCCACATACCCACATACTCACATACCCACACACATCGACTGACATGAAATATCTCCGGATTCTGTTCCGAAATGACGTTAAGCAAGTGCAATTCGGGACTATGGCGGGACAAGCCGAACACACCGCATGGTGAAACGACTGAAGACGGCGCGCTCGGAGATCGCGCCCTAGCTCATAATGTGACGCCGCAGCGCAGCAGGATGGCCTCGATCTGCTCCTCGGTCATCATACCGGTTTGCTGATGGATTTCTCCGCCATCGGCGTTGAAGAAGATCATGTGGGGAATACCGCGAATCCCATACCGGGAAGCCAGCACCTGGTCGCGGTCGGCATGCACGTAGACGACGTTCAGGCGTCCGTCATATTTTTCCCGGATGGCCTCGCGGATGGGTTTCATCATTTGACAGGGCATGCAACTGTCCGCGCCGAAACTGGCGAAGGTTGGCGTGCCGCTGGCGCGCGCCCGGTCAAGCGGGTTGTCAAGCGCCAGGGCGGCCTGTGTTTCGACCCATGCGGCGGCGACCGCGATCGGTGATTCCCGACCGAGTTCGCGGATGTGGCTCTCGACCATGATCTGTTGCTTTTCCTGCACCAGATGCTGTTGGATCGACGGGCGCACCTGGTCAAGCGGTGCGCCGCCGACCAGTTCGCGGTTTTCCTCGTAAAATATGTCGATTTCGGCATCGCTCACGGACACGCCGCCGACTAGTTGCTCGAAATAGCGCTGGACGAGGAGTTCGTCGCTCAAGCTCGTGGCGTCAAGAGTCTTGCGCGCCCTGGCCAGCAGCAGATCGCCGGTGGCTTTCTGTTCGAGCAGGAAAAACGCGTTTTGTCGCATCTGGTCGTGCATGGCAGGGGGAATCCGGTCCAGTTCGGCCTCCAGATCGGCGCGGGTGACGGCAAGACCTTCCGCTTGCAACAAGATCCCGGCCGGCAGGCCGTCCGTCAGGCGGGCCAGACGCAGGACTCCGCTGGACAGGGCCGGATAAACTTCAGCCAGCTCCGGGGCATCGTCCGGAATGTCCGGCGCCGGAATCACCGCCGCATCTGACGGCGCGGCACGTACGGGCGCGGCATCGCCGGGGTCCACCGCCCGTAAGGCGGCATCCTGTGTTTCCGTCCGTCCGCAACCTATAGTCGACAACAGTAATCCCGCTCCAACCGTTCCGGCTATAAAAGCGCCATATCGCCGATTCTCAATCTTGTTTCGTTTCCTCAACATATTCGTTCCTTTATGACAGCAGCTTCTTGATATCTTCCGCGCTGAGCACCTTGCCCGCGCTCTTGACTTGGCCGTCCACGGCCAGCGCCGGGGTGGTCATCACGCCAAAGGCCATGATATCCTGAATCTTCTCGACTTTCTCCACGGTGGCCTCGATGCCAAGCGCCTTGACAGCCGCTTCCGCGTTGGCCGTCAGCAGCTTGCATTTCGGGCAACCGGTTCCCAGAATTTGAACTTTCATTTTGTTTCCTCCTCTGTTTTGTTTAACCGTTTTCCAAGAATCCGTTCATGATCACACAATTACCCCGTACACG
>PWZG01000553.1 GCA_003567575.1 PVC group bacterium
AAAGTAAAACACCCAATACAAACAAGATATTTGGCATTCTAACGTCGTCATTCCTTCGGGCTTGGGTCTACGCGCTTCGCGCTACGCCGCGACACGTGGGTATTTCGTCATTCGTGCTTCCTTCGTGCTTGGGTACTTCGTCATTCGTGCTTCCTTCGTGCTTGGGTACTTCGTCATTCATGCTTCCTTCGAGCTTCCGTCTTCGCGCTTCGCGCTACGCCGCGACACGTGGGTATTTCGTCATTCGGATTTCCGGGCGCATTCCGCCTACTGAGCACACGCTATTGATCCATCGAGGGAATGACGGCCGGAAATGATATGCGCCCGCCGGTCGTCTTTGGCTTGCGTTGATCATGGTAATACGGTATGCTTCAAGGCTTTCAAACCAACCCGAAGGAGAACGGATATCATGAATCTTAAATTACGTGAAGATGCTGCCTGGTCGTTACTGGTTCCCACAAGTATGGGCGTGCGGTTGACTCCGGTTAACGGTCAACCCGTTCATTGCAGCGATACATTTAATCTGCAGGTGACCAGCGCCGAATCGAATGTCGCCAGCGTTTCATCTTTTCTGGGGCTACCGGTGAAGGTGTTGACCACCTTCGTCAAGGACAGTCCCGTCGCGCGCCTGATCAAGGATAATCTCGCCGGGCGCCGGATCAGCGTCGAAGGCCCTGAAGTCGACCAGGGTGGTCCCTGGGGATACCGGCACCAATTCAACATAGCCGACAGCGGGCTGGGAACGCGTGGTCCCCGGGTGCATAACGATCGCGCCGGAGAAGTCGGCCGGACGTTAAATGTCAAGGATTTCGATCTCGACCGGATTTTCGGCAGTGAAGGCGTCAAGATCGTGCATTTATCGGGTTTGATTGCGGCGCTGTCGCCGGAGACGGGCGAGTTTTGTCTGCAAGTGGCGCGTGCCGCTAAAAAACACGGCACCTGTATTTCGTTCGACTTGAACCATCGTGCCACGTTCTGGGAAGGCCGCGAGACCGAGCTGCGGGCGATCTTCGAGGAAATCGCCGGCGTATCCGATATTCTGGTCGGCAACGAAGAGGATTTCCAGTTGTGTTTCGGGATCGAGGGTCCGGAAGCCGGCGGCAAGGAACTGGCGCAAAAAATCGCCGGTTTCAAGGGCTTGATTGAAAGCGCCCGCCGCTCGTTCCCGAACGCGTCGGTTTTTGCCAATACCCTGCGTGAAGTGATCGGCGCCAACACCCATTTGTGGGGCGCTATTGTTTCCGCCGGCGACCAGTGGCACATTGCCGAACCGCGCGAAATCGGCGTGCTGGACCGGATCGGCGGCGGCGACGGATTCGTCGGCGGCATGTTGTACGCCATTCTGCGCGGCTGGAAACCCGAGACCTGGGTACAATTCGGCTGGGCTACCGGCGCCCTGGCCACGACCATGCTGACCGATTACGGTCAGCCGGCCGATGAGGAACAGGTCTGGAGTATCTGGAAAGGCAATGCCCGCGTCCGACGCTGAACGTTACTTGATGAACAGCATTTCCTGATAGGTCGGCAAGGGCCAGATATCGTCGGCAACGATCGTCTCGAGTTTATCGGCAAGCCGGCGAACGGTGTTCATGGCCGGCAGTATCGCGTCGCGTACATGGGTTGCATGTTGGCGTACGGTCGCCGGCGTTTCCTGGTTCATCGTGTCTTCCAGTTTGTCCATGGCGTGTTGCAATTCCCCTGCCAGTTTGGTAACCCGTTCCAGGGTACTGGTACAATGACTGATTTCCAGTGAGGATAACGACCGGGCGGTATCGGCCAGGCGTTGCTGATAGGTGATTACGGCCGGGAACAACTGGGTGCGTGCGATTTCCAGCGTCAAGTTGCTTTCAACCTGGATGTCCTTGATGTATCGCTCGAGATAAATCTCGTGACGACTCTTGACTTCGCGGCGCGAAAGCACCTTGTTTTTTTCGAACAACGTCAGCGTTTCAGGTTCCAGCAGCGCCGGGATGGCGTCAACCGTATCGCGAAGATTCGGCAGACCCCGTCGTTCGGCTTCCGCCTGCCATTCGTCGCTGTAGTTGTCGCCGTTAAAGACGACGGCACCGTGCTCGGTGAAGATGTTCTTGAGCACTTTTTGAACCGCCTTATTCAGTTTTCCGGGCGCGCCGCCGGTCATGGTTTCCAGTTGCGTGGCGATATGATCCAGCGAATCGGCCATGATCGTGTTCAGCGCGACCAACGGGCCGGCAATCGACTGGCTGGAGCCTACCCCACGGAATTCGAACTTATTGCCGGTAAACGCGAAAGGACTGGTGCGATTGCGGTCGCTGACATCCTTGGGCAGCGGCGGCAGGGTGTCGACCCCCACGTTCAGCTCGCCGGCGCTGCGTTTCTTGCCAACGCGACCCCTTGCGATCTGCTCGAAAATGTCCGTCAATGAATCGCCAAGATAGATCGACATAATGGCCGGTGGCGCCTCGTTGGCGCCCAGACGGTGATCATTGCCTGCATGCGCCACGACCGCCCGCAACAGTTTGGCATGAAGATGAACGCCCCGGATAATCGCGGCGCAAAACACCAGGAATTGCGCGTTGTCATGCGGTGTGTCGCCCGGTTCAAGCAGGTTAACCCCGTTGTGGGAAAACGACCAGTTCAAATGCTTTCCCGACCCATTGACGTCGGCAAACGGTTTTTCATGCAGCAGACACGTCATCCCGTATTTCTGGGCAATGCGCTGTAACACCATCATCGTCATGTATTGATGATCGGTCGCCACATTGGCGCTTTCATACACCGGCGCCAGTTCGTACTGCGCCGGCGCAACTTCGTTATGGCGTGTCTTGACCGGTACGCCGAGTTTGTACAACTCACGTTCAGTCTCCAGCATACAGGCCAGAACACGATCAGGAATGGCGCCGAAATACTGGTCTTCGAGTTCCTGACCCTTCGGCGGCTTGGTGCCGAACAGGGTCCGCCCCGCATTGAGCATGTCGGGACGCGCAAAAAAGAAGTGGCGGTCGATAAGAAAATATTCCTGCTCGGCGCCGGCCGTCGAAACCACCCGATCCGGCGTCGGATTGCCGAACAACTTCAATATTCGGCGCCCCTGCGCATCCAGAGCTTGCATGGAACGTAACAACGGCGTTTTCTTGTCCAACGCTTCGCCGGTCCAGGAACAGAATACCGTCGGAATACAAAGCGTTGTGCCGTTGGCGTTCTCCATGATGTACGCCGGACTGGTCACATCCCACGCCGTGTAACCGCGGGCTTCAAAAGTCGCTCGTAAACCCCCAGACGGAAAACTCGATGCATCCGGTTCACCTTGAATCAGTTGACGCGCCGAAAACTCGGCCAATACACCGCCACGACCGTCGGGTTCCAGAAAACTGTCATGCTTTTCCGCCGTCATCCCGGTTAACGGGAAAAATACATGAGCATAATGCGTCGCACCTTTCTCAATCGCCCAGTCGCGCATCGCAACCGCTACGGCGTCCGCTACCTTTACGTCAAGTTTCGTACCTTCGGCAAGCGTTCTTTGTAACGCCTTGAAAATCGCTTTCGGCAAACGTTCGCGCATTACCTGCTCGCCGAAAACGTTGGCGCCGAATATCTCCTGGGCCGGCGTTCGCGAAAAATCCATCGGCGTTTCCGGAGGACGATAATTGGTAACGGCGGTCACTGCATTCTGTCGCGCACTGCTCATGAATGTCTCCTGTCTTTCAGCGTCAGCCAACACCTTGATACATAGCGTTGACAAAACATGGGTTGAAAATGGCAACGGCCCGGCGTATCGTGACAGCACCCGAACCGTTACAAAAATTATGCTGAATCACATTGAAGCATATGCCGTGCCAATGTTGAAGCGCGACCCTTCCCGTCGTTATAGGTAACCGTTCACGGTTCAGGGGTTCACGGTTCAGGGGTTTTCGGAGTTTTCGTAAAAACGGTCAATCCCGTGTCAGGGCATATACACGTTTTTGTCAGTTTCCGGCCAAGCTGCCAAGCTTAAATATCTTCGAATGCTCAATTTACTTGTCATATTCCTCTTCTCTTCAACCGTGAACCGTGAACACTTACCATTATAGTTTACTCTTCAACCGTGAACCGTGAACACTTACCATTATTGTTTACTCTTCAACCGTGAACCGTGAACCGTGAACCGTGAACACTTACCATTATAGTTTACCCACGCGTTGTTGCTCTCGTCATGCGTAAGGAGGCACCTTCCGACACGATGCCACGAATCCGGCAATCTTCGGAAACATTCCACAAAAATGTACCTTATCGCTGCCAATAGGTACAATTATGTAGTTTTTTTTATTATGGTCTTTCATGCTCGGCGATGGTTGCTTATTCTGTCGGTTTGATGTGGAAACGGATGGTGTCATCATCAGTTTCAGCATCCCATTGTCGTTGTGGGGAGAGGCGACCGAAGTGGTGTGTCATGTCGTCGGCGAACGCTGTCACGGCTTCCCAAGTGTGCGCTGCCCCATCCAGCCGGATTAATGTTTCGTGTTCAATTTCAAACGTGTGGATGGTGATTTGGTGTTGTTGCGCGAGCGCGACGACTGTGGCCATACCGGCACTGGTAGCGGCGGACGCCAGGTCGGCGAACGGTTGCGTTTGGCGTCGGATATCGTCGACATGTCGGTGTGCTTCCGCGACAGCGTCATCGCCGCGCAAGGCGGTGGGGCGGCCGATGATGTTTTCCGTGCGGCGACTGACTTCGTCGCGCATCCGGTTTGCTTGTTGGCGGCTGTTCGCGTGCCAGAACAATCCGATGGCGAGCAAACAGAGACCGGTGGCGCCCATGATGAAGGCATTGAATACGGCATGTCGTTTGCGGCGGTTACGGATGGCGGGATGGATAAGTTTGCCCGTACGCAGGTTACAGCGGTACGGTCCGGGGGTCATGGCGCGCGTTGTCAAGGCGCGCGCCAGCATGGTTGCCGGCGCATCGTGGGTGGTGTGATTGGCCGCCGGACGCAAGGTATTGAATTCTTTTTTCAGCGCATTGACCGGATCGGGATGAACGGCGTCGGCTCCGGTCCACCTCACATCGAGCGGCTGTTCCGGTGCGACGTCCATTGCTTTGAGGCGGCGGTCGATATCGGCGACGGTATTTTCGGAAAGATTCCCGGTCGACAGCAGGCGTCCGTCCCGGCCGATACAAAGAATATGCCGTTTGGGGTGCAGGGCGATGACCAACTGCACGGTTCCCGGTCGGGTATCCGCTGCCGGAGCGTGTTCCAGCATACTCTGCGTCCACAGCGCCAGCCCCTCCTGGTCGAGTGCCAACGGATCGCTTGCGAGCGTCTTGTATGCCGCCAGACGAGATCGGATCGCGGATCGCCTTGCCGCGATGGCCAGCGTTTGCATGCCGCCGCCGGGAACCGGTTGGATATCGAGGAAGACCCGTTCGCAATCCGTTTCCGGGAATGGTAGCCGTAAATCGAGCAAGGCCGGAAATACGCGGCGCGCTTTACCAACAGCGGCAAAAGGCGCCTCCAGACGGCGCACAACGCTTTCGCTGTTGCCGATGCAGCCGATCGTATGGATTGTCGATCCCTCCGGCAGGTTCGCAATCGGTTCATGTCGTAGTTGGCCCCGGATACGCCGGGTGCGGACGTATATTGGAGGATCGGCCAGACCGTCGATGCCAATGATCTCGCTTATCCATGCGAACGGGGGCGTTGTGATTGTCGATTCCGTCATACGACTCCTTTACCAACGTTCCATGCGCCAGCGATCGCCGTCGCGCCGGACGGTATAGTCCATCGCGTCATCGTCGTTGCCTCCGTTAATCTTTGCCGTTATCCGCCAGGTATGCGGCATCGTGGCGGCCGATGCCGGCGCCGGTTCCCAGTCGATGGTGACGCGGGATGGATCCGGCAACGGAACCATAACCACGGCTTGGGTTGTCGTTCCGTCAGCGATCCGGTTCATGGCCAGCACCTGCCGCACCGCGGCATCGGCGGCGACACGTCGCTGATACCGTTGATTGCGATGGGCCGCGGCATGCAACCGTTGCTGAACCATAAGCTGGGTCGCCAGCACGGCGCCGCCCAATACGGCGGTTAACATCAAGACCAGCAGCAGGACAAACGCGGATTGATCCGGGTGGCGCAAGCCGCCGTCACGCGCTCTCACCTGCTTGAGATGTAACCCGGTATGCATACCCATTAAACTATCACAAGAAACGCCCGGCGACAAGCGTGCGTCACGATTCCCGAAATTGCAAACTCAAAATTGTCCTCGGTTCGGTTTCCATCGGTGACGGCCAAAACGAGATTTGCTGTCGAAGGTTTGACTTCGGGCGACAGGTCTGGCATGATCTTGACGGTTTTGAAAAAACCGGAACCCGATCAATCAGCGAATCAGCAGCGCGGTCTGTCTCTCCCTTGACGGCCCCGGCGTGCGGGTCCGGCGGCACGGACGCGGAAAGGATTCTTGGACACCATGAAATATTGCCAGGCACAACCGGGACGTACTTTCATTCTCCGCCTTGAAGATGGCGAAATTTTACATGAAACCGTGGAACGCTTCGCCGCGGAACAGGGGATTGGCGCGGCCTCGTTGATTGCCGTGGGTGGCGCGGACCGCGAAAGCCGCCTGGTCGTAGGGCCGCGGGACGGCCGCGCGCGGCCGGTGACGCCGATGGAGCATGTGCTGGAGGATGTTCATGAAATCGCCGGCGTCGGCACGCTGTTCGCCGGCGAGGATGGCCGGCCCGTGCTGCACATGCATTTGGCGGCCGGCCGGCAAACCGATACCGTGACCGGTTGCGTACGCAATGGGGTCCGTGTCTGGCAGGTCATGGAAATCGTCATCCGGGAAATGACCGGCACAGCCGCAGTCCGTTGCAAGGATCAAGCCACCGGCTTCGCATTGCTCGATCCGGCGCCCGATCCGCCGTGTGTTTAGGAACAAAGGATACGAAACCATGATCAGACATGCTGCTCAAATGACGACGGAAACCAGGGAAAAAATGCGCGACGGCGATGGAACGGTCGAAATCCGCCACTATTTCAAGCCTGACGAACTGAACGCCAAATCCCGCTTGTGCGCAAAACTCACCTTGCCGCCGGGAACCAGTATCGGTACCCACGAGCATATGAACGAGGATGAAATCTATATCATCCTGCGCGGCGAAGGCGAAATCGATGACGGCAAGAAACGGGAAACGGTTTCCGCCGGCGACGCGGTGTTAACCGGCAACGGCGAATCGCATGCCCTGCGCAATACCGGCGCCGTCCCCCTGGAACTGGTCGCCGTCATCATGCAATACCCGGCGTGATGCCCCGAGATTCAGAAAAGGATCATGAGGAACAACTTTGAATTTTACGCCCCGACACGCTTTGTTTTCGGAAGCGGCACAATGGAACGGCTTGCCGATCTGGTTCCCCGCGAAACCCCGGTTCTGATGGTTTATGGCGGCGGTTCCATCAAACGCAACGGGGTTTACGAAGCGGTCCGAACGGCATTTAGTCTGCCACCCCGCCAGACGGCCAACGGCATCTGTCATGAACTCTGAACTTCGAACACTGAACACCCTATCCGAAACCCTTTTCGGATGGAATCGAGCCTAATCATTGAAGAGTCTGGAATGGTAATTACAAAAATTGAAGATGGTTACAGCGTTTGCGCCGGACTGACTGTCGGTGGCCATTGGTACGCCGGAGTTCTGGTGCTGGAAAATCGGGAACAGCCTTTTATTGATGCTAATGCCGGCGATGATTTTGAGGAACGTCGGCAATGGTGTCGCCAATGGGATGCCGCTGTTGGGCAAGTCCCGCGGCGAATCGATCTGGTTCGACCGGATGGAAAAAACAGGGTTTGCCGACATATCGTTGCCGCGGCCGAGCGCATTGACGGTCCGGTCTGCCCGAAACACATAGCCAGTGCGCCGATCCTGGCCTGGACCGAGCGCCGGGGCGCCAGTTGGCAACTGGTTCTGTACCGCAACGGCACCACTCGGATAATCAAAAGATCCTCGGGAATTCTACGCTGTCCGCAAATTGCCTTGCGGAATGATGGTGAACCGGTTTTTGCCGTCGAACGGGATATTGCCCGAAACATCTGCCAAACGGTTGTCTTTGATGTGGACGGCAATGAAATATTCAGCGTTGTCGGCCGCAAACCAGTGCTTGTTGCCGTCGAAGACGCCCTGTTCCTGCTGACCGAACAACCTGGTCCGAATTCCATTGCCTTGGTATGCCGGAAAATTCGCGGGGGACAATTGGAACAAGAACATACACTCAGGGGCGCCGATTATTTAATCAATGCAGACATGGCTTGGGCGGCGTCGGACAACCAAGTTTATATAACAGCCGAGAGGAGTCCGGCTTTCGGCTACGGCAGCCAGCTCGGGTTGCACCGGACAATTCACGTCTGGCATGGTTCAGTTGACAAGCTTGAGACATTAGCCGCTTCGATGAGCGTCTTGCCAGTGGAAAAATCTTCGTTCAGATCTCTCGGCCCCGAAAATCGGCCGCCGATCAAGCCCCGGATTATGTTTGACGACGCAACACCCGTTGTATATTTTCGCCAGTTCCGATATTTTGGTCATAAAACATTCGGGTGGGATGTGTTACGGTGCCGCGGAAATGGAGGCGAATGGAGCCGGCCGAAACGATTAACTCATTCACTAACTTCGCCTGACGCCTCACTGGCTCTCTTGCAAACGGACAATGCGATGATCGGTTTTTTTCCGGCGCACGAAAACAAAGGCCGCCCCGGCCGCGATTTCGATTTCCGAGTCGAGATTCTGGACATAAAAAACAACGAGGTGCTGGCGCCTGTCCCCGTTCCGGAAGATCAAAAAGCGCCTTACACTATCCCCACGGGATTTCGCGATATTACCGCCCCGCCCCCCGTCCTCCCCGATCCCTACGAAGGAAGAACTTTGATATGGGGAGATCTCCATGTCCATACATGCTATTCTCAGTGCGTAGCCGCGGTTGACGGAGATCCGGAAGAAAACCTGCGATTCTATCGGGATATTTTGGGATGTCAGGTCTTCACGCTCACTGAACATACATCGCATATAGCCGGTCCGCGGAGTCTATGGGCTTATGACCGTCTGGAGCAGGTTGCCGGCGACTACGGGGTCGTGCTTTACAGTGCCGAACCGGGAATGATTGGCGTGCGGCATACCAACTGGTACACGAGGGACCGGGAAACATTCGACCGCTTGCAGCGCTTATTCATTGCCCAGCAAAAAGATTTTCAAAATACACTCCGGCATATACGCGAAGAGTTTCCGCCGGGAACCGTGATGATGATGCGGCATTTCCACGGTCAAGCCATCCCCGACGAACAGATTCCGCACAGCTTCGATCCTGATCTGGAAGTGGCTATGGAGTCGATGCAAGGCCGCTGTAATGCGTTGCTCCGCTCGCAAGACAACATCGGCAAGGACTTCCCGCTGTTTCCCACCCCGTTTTTAAATGCGGGCTGTAAAGT
>PWZG01000131.1 GCA_003567575.1 PVC group bacterium
GGAGAGTAACCGGTCGGATTATTGGGAAAGTTCAAGACCAGAACAAATTTGGCGTCGTTCGGGCCGGCCTCCAGGAGATCGGCCAATCCGTCAACATTGAAGCCGCCGTCATGCGTGTAAAACGGATATTCATGAATCACGGCACCGCGACGGGTCGCGAAAATCATGCGGTAGTTGCCCCATAACTGATCCGGCAACAGAAGCGTATCGCCGCGATCGACAAACAGATCGGCCGCCAGACTCAACCCATGCGTGATCCCGCTGGTGACCAGCGGCATGCTCCATGGTTTTCCCGTCAACGACGGCGTCTGCGCCAGAATTCGGTCGCGCCAAGCGACGCGTAAAGCGGGTTGTCCGAAGGACGGTGCATAATTCAACGCTTCATCAGCCGACAAACCACTGATCTGTTTTAACACCGGCGGCAAAGCCATTGGCCGGCCGTCTTCGAGAGCAATCCCGATGGTGGCATTAAAGCGCGAAGCCTTCTGTTTGGCTTCGGCCGTCTGCGTCAGGATACCCTTGGGATAATAGAGTTCCCGGCCAAGATCGGACAGCATGGATGCTATCGCAGGCGCTTGTTTGACCAACACTTCGTTCAGCGTGACAGCCAGGGGATTGATAGACATGGGAAGGTGGTGAGTTGGAGGTTGGAGGTGGTTGGTTGTTGGGACTTGGCGCCCACGCCGTGAGGTCATTAGGTGTTAAGCTAAGAGTAGCATTTCGAACTCAATATCCAATATCCAACAAGGAATTTCCAAGCGAGCAAGTAAAAAACAAATCGTTTTGGAGCTGCCCTAAAATCACGCTAAAAATGCTCTTGACCTTGGTTATTGGATATTCCGTGTTGGATATTGGGAATTCTTAACTTAACACCTATTCCCGTGCGGGCGTGGGCGCCTGTCCTTTGGTTTATTCGTATTATTTCTTGAGGGCATCCGGCGTGATCATATCGCCGTGTTTTTCCCGGGCTTTAAGCAGCCGTTGGCGCTGGGCCTCGAAGACTTCAAACACTTTCCGCGGCACACCGTCGACATGGTCGTGATGGAATTTTTCGACGCGATCCATCTTATCCAGATTCGCCTGGACACGAATGGTGAATTGCGCCGTGTACGCTTCGTGTGTATATTCCTCGTCACGCACGTCCTTGAAGATTTTCTTGAGATCTTCGTAGCAGGGAATGAATCCGGTCGGGGTTTCGATGGCATCGACATCGCCGTTGACGCGCAATTCCATCCATTTTACCCAGACATGCTTATCCCGTACGCCGTTCAGGAATTTGCCATCCGCATCGCGCAGGAAGTAGTTGGTCCCAAAGATCATGGGTTGGTTGGTCAACTTCTTGCCGAACTCAATGTTGTTCTCAACGTATTTACCCAACGGAATGGCCACGAAATCCTGAATACTCATCAGGTTGATTTCCGGCACGCCTTCCTTACCGATGGTGGCGAAGGTCGTCTCGGTTTCGAGCGCGGCGCCGTAAGCCACAATTCCATGATCCCAGTCGAAACTCTGCTGCACGGGAACATAGGCTTTGGGGTCGCGTCCGCCGTACATGATGACCTTCAACTCGATTCCGTTGGGGTTGTTCAATTCGGGATCGCAATTGGAGAGCGCATCCAGGGCGACGGCATAGCGTGCATTCTTGTGAGCGCATGCGATTTCATTGCCCTTGTCGTCCTTCATGCCTTCATGCCAGGCGCCGACGAAGTTCTCGCCGCTTGCGGGGATGTCTTCTCCCATTCCCAGCCAGTAGGGACGGCCATCCTTGACCAACACGTTGGAAAAGATGACTTCGCCGGGTTTGGTCAGGACGTCCCAAATAGCCGGATCGTTCTTCGCGCTGACGTTCTGGATAATACCGAAAATACCCGACTCGGCATTGACGGCCATGAGTTTCCCGTCGACGGCGCGGAAGTAGGCGATATCGTCGGCCAGAATGGTTTCGCCGGGCAGCATGGCGGTGGATGTTTTGCCGCAGGCACTCGGGAACGCGCCGGCCATGTAGGTTTTGCGTCCGCCGGGACCATGGACACCGGAGAGGAACATATGTTCCGCCAGCCAGCCTTCGCGGTCGGCTTTGCGAATCGTGAGGCGCAACGCCAGTTTCTTCAGTCCGACGGTATTACCGGCGTACTGCGTGTTGACGCTGTACACGGTATCGGCGGAGTAATCGATGTAAATGCGTTTCTTATCGACTTCGACACTGGTCTTGCGTTCATCGACCTTGCCGCTGGAATGCATTGTGGCCTGGAAATCGGCTTTTTCGCCCAAGCGTTTGAAGTCCTCGTAGCCGAGGCGATACAGCAGGTTCAGCGCATGCGACACATAAAATGAATCGGTGCATTCCACACAAGGTATACTGAAATCGGAATCGTTCGGACCGAGCAACATGAAGCGCACCACCATCGTGCGGCCGCGCATCGAACCCTTGAGCAGGCTGCGAATCTCGGACAAGCCTTCTTCGCGTTCGCACTGGTTCAGCGACTGGCTGAGGCTGTCGCCCTTGGGCACCAGGTATCTGGTTACTTCGCGGTCGCGCCCCTGGTCTTCCGGCCCGTCGAAATGAATCGTATGCCCCGGGATATTGAGTTCGGCCTCTTCCTTGAGTTTGACAGCCATTTTGCGGGTATACTCTACATCTTCGTCGGAATCCGAGCTGACCCAGACGTTGTCCGGCTCACAAACTTGGATAGCGTCGGTAATGAAGGCATGCAGTTTATCGTTTTGAATGGCGGTAAGTTTGGCAAAACTCGCCTCATCCATTTTTTCTTTCAGTACTTTAATGTCGGTTTCGGCCATCGCTTGATACTCCTTATTTGTTGTTATCGTTGTTGTTTTGCGGATCCGGACGGACGTCATACGAGCATGCGTCATGCGATCATCTCACGTGGTGACGTCCTTTCACATTGCCAGTGCCTGACAACCGCGAAATCCCAGTCGCTTTTACACGATATCAAATCGTTTGTCAATCCCAAAAAAAAAGCCAACTATCTGGAATTGACGGTTTGCCTGTTCTGTGGCATAGTTTATGTTTTTCGATTGCGAGTATTTTATGCACTTATCCAAGACCTTCATACCGACGTTGCGAGAAACGCCGCAGGATGCCGAAATCGCCAGTCACCGCCTGATGTTGCGAGCGGGCATGATACGCCGTGTCAGCAGCGGCATCTTCACCTTTTTACCGTTGGGTTTGCGTGCCTTGCGTCATGTCGAGCGGATTGTAAGGGAAGAGATGGACCGGGCGGGCGCCATCGAGGTTCTGATGCCGGGATTACAACCACGCGACATATGGGAACAATCCGGTCGCTACGATCTGATGCGCGATGTGATGTTCCGGATCCATGATCGCCAGGGTCATGATTTGGCGCTGGGCCCAACTCACGAAGAAGTTATTACCGGTCTGGCAGCGCATGAAATACATTCTTACCGTCAGTTGCCATGCACGTTTTACCAGGTACAAACCAAGTATCGCGACGAGATACGGCCGCGTTTCGGGCTGATGCGTGCGCGAGAATTCGTGATGAAGGACGCCTACAGTTTCGATGCCAGTTGGGATGCGGCCGACGGCAGTTACCAGGCCATGTACGATGCCTACGAACGGATTTTTAAGCGTTGCGGTTTGCATGTTAAAGTGGTCGAAGCCGATTCCGGGGCTATGGGCGGGCAATGGTCGCATGAATTCATGGTGTTGGCGGATAGCGGCGAGGACGGTTTAGTTGATTGCAATCGTTGTGCTTACGCGGCGAATCTGGAAAAGGCGGAGCGTGCGCATACAGCGACGCCGTCAAAGAGCGGTGACAGCGTGTGTCCATCCCCTGAAAACGTTGCGACGCCGGGTGCGACAACGATCGAGGCGGTCGCCGCCCTGCTTGATGTGGCCCCGCACCGTCTGATCAAGACCCTGATTTATACGGCCGACAGCCGGCCGGTAGCGGTTCTGACGCCCGGCGATCGGGAAGTCAACGAATTAAAACTGGCTCGTATCCTTGGTTGCCGGGAACTGGCAGCGGCCGATGCGCCGACGGTGGAGCGAGTGACCGGCGCCCCGGTAGGTTATGCCGGTCCGATAGGTTTATCGATACCGATCCACGCCGATCTCGATTTGCGGGGCGCCAGTGATTATGTATGCGGCGCCAATCAAGCCGATACGCACACGCTGCATATGGATATCGATCGTGATGTAACGGTCACGGGATTTGCAGACCTGACGAACGCCCGCGACGGTGACGGCTGTCCGCACTGCGACGATGGCGTGCTGCAAGGTAAACGAGGGATTGAAGTCGGTCACGTTTTCAAGCTCGGGACCAAGTACACGGAAGCGTTCGACGCCCGATACCTGACGGCCGAAGGCGAGGAGAAACCGCTGGTCATGGGGTGTTACGGAATTGGCGTCACGCGCACCCTGCAAGCGGTCATTGAGCAGCATCACGATGCCAACGGGATATGCTGGCCGGCATCGGTCGCGCCATACAAGGTTGTTTTACTGCCTCTCAATCCGTCGCACGAGGCGACTTGTGAAACCACGGAACGATTGAGCGCCGAACTGACTGCCGCCGGCTGGGAACCATTGATTGACGATCGTGACGAACGGCCGGGCGTTAAGTTCAAGGATGCCGATCTAATCGGTTATCCGGTACGTGTCGTGATCAGCGAGCGGTCGCTTGCCGCCGGCGGTGTTGAAGTCAAGGCCCGCACCGCCGACAAGCCGCGAACGTTACCTTTGGCCGACGCCATATTGTATATTGGGGAACAATTATCATGATTATCGTACTTAAAGCAATCGCCACCAAAGAGGATATACAGAGTGTGGTTGACGAGGTGCGGCAATGTGGCTACGAGCCGCATGTGATCACCGGTGTCGCACGCACCGTAGTGGCCGCGGTAGGCGACGAGACGACGCAGCAAACTCTTGAAACGCTGGCGTCGTTACCGGTGGTGGAAAACGTCTTGCCGATCCAAAAACGGTATAAACTGGTCAGCCGCGAGGCGCAGGCCGAGACCACGCTGGTTCATGCCGGCCGGCATTGTTTTGGAGCGCGTGATTTTCACGTGATCGCCGGCCCGTGTTCGGTGGAGAACCTGGAACAGATGCTGTCCGTGGCCGAATCCGCGAAGGCGGCGGGCGCCACCTTATTACGCGGCGGCGCATACAAACCGCGTACGTCGCCCTACGATTTCCAGGGTTTGGGCGAGGAAGGTCTGGCCATATTACACGAAGTCAAACAACGTACCGGGCTTCCGATTGTAACGGAAGTTGTCAGTGAATCGGACTTGATCCCCATGTTGAAAATAGTTGATGTTTTTCAGATTGGCGCCCGTAACATGATGAATTATTCGTTACTGGCGGCGTTAGCGAGAACCGGGAAACCGGTATTGCTCAAACGCGGTCTTTCGGCGACTATAGAAGAATGGTTTCTGGCCGCCGAATATCTTGCCAAACAAGGTAATTCCCAGGTAATTTTGTGTGAACGTGGTATTCGCACTTTCGAATGCGCGACGCGCAACACGTTCGACATCAGCGCCATTGCGATTGCCAAACAGGAATGTAACCTGCCGGTCATTGCCGACCCCAGCCATGCTGCCGGCCGGATCGATATCATCAGCGCATTATCGCGCGCCGCCATCGCGGCCGGCGCGGACGGTTTAATGATCGAAGTCCATCCACACCCTGAAAAAGCCGCCAGCGACGGTCCGCAATCGCTTAATCCGGAACAATTTTCCCTGTTGATGCAGGATATACTGCCCGTTCTGTCGGCTTGCGGCCGCCGATTATCCAAGCCGGATAACGGCACTGTCAAAACCGACGCCACCAATCCATAACCCGCTAATCGTAAGGAGAGACGAACATGATCAAGAAGGAACTGATTGAGCGCATTGCCGAAGAAACCGGTTTCCTGCCGCAAGACGTTCGCGCTGTACTGCAACTGGCCCTGGACCAGATGGTCGACGCCCTCGCCAATGGCGAACGGATTGAGTTTCGCGACTTCGGGGTTTTCGAGACCGTGAAACGCCGGCCGCGGATTGGGCGCAATCCCAGCAATCCACAGCAGACCTACGCGGTTCCCGCGCGTCACGTCGTGAGGTTCAAGCCCGGTAAAATGATGAAAGAAAAAGTCGGCGACGTCCAAAACGCATGAAGGCCGGCGCGTCTGTTGATTTAGCGCCGCCTCGCGGCATGCGCGATTTTTATCCGCATCAGGCAGGGTTACGGGAAATTTTGTTCAACACGTGGTCGCATGCCGCGCGTTGTCATGGGTTCGAGCGATACGATGCCTGCATCGTGGAAAACCTTTCGTTACTGAAACGCAAGGCCGGCGAGGAGATTGTCGATCAGATTTATGCGTTTCGCGACAAAAGCCAGCGCGAACTGGCCTTACGTCCGGAGATCACGCCATCGCTTGCGCGCATGGTCTGCGCCGGTTGGAATGATCTTACATTCCCGTTGAAATGGTTTTCCATCGGACAATGTTTCCGTTACGAACGTATGTCGCGCGGTCGTAAACGCGAACATTACCAGTGGAACTTGGATGTAATCGGCGCACCCGGTCCGGCGCCGGAAGTGGAATTACTGACGACCGCGCTCAGTGCGACGGAAGAACTCGGTTTGGGACCGGCCATCCGCGTTCATATCAGTAATCGCGAGCTGCTTTCCGATTTACTGGCATACGCGGGGATTCCCGCCGAACATCATGCCGCTCTGTTTCTGGTTCTGGACAAGCGCGGCAAATTATCCGACGACGCCATTACGGATATGCTCGTCGACAGCGGATTTACGACGGAGGCCGCCGCCAAGGTTTTCGAATTATTCGAACTCGACAGTCTCGACGCGGTACGGCGGTTACTTGGACGAACCACGGCCGCGCTTGAACATAGCGCGGCCGTATTTGAAGGATTGACCACTTACGGTTGGGAAAATCGTATTTGTTTCGATCTTTCCGTCGTGCGCGGCCTAAATTATTATACCGGCACAGTGTTTGAAGCCTTTGATGTCGACCGTCGTTTTCGCGCCGTATTCGGCGGCGGTCGCTACGATCATCTGCTGGAACATATCGGTGGCCGTCCGGCGCCGGCCGTCGGCCTTGGTTTCGGGGATGTGGTAGTAACGGAAATAATGAACGAAATCGGCTGCGCTCCTTCCGTACCGGCGGCGGCGGATACGGTGGTCGGCTACATGGAAGCGGACCAATCCGCGATTGCATTACGTGTTGCGCACCAATTCCGCCGCCTGGAAGAACGCGTCGATCTGGCCATGGGTCCGGAAAAAGCGCGCGCATTTTTCGGCCGCGCCAACCATACCGGCGCCCGTTACGCGATCTATATCGGACCCGATGACGTAAAAACGGGTCACATCCGCCGCAAGGATTTGGAGCAGCGTACCGAAACAACGATATCCTTGCGCGACCTAACCGGAGACGCATCATGAAACCGATTTCTTTAACGGTGGGAGCCTTCGCATCCGAATGCTATTTAGTGGCTTTACCCGATGTTCTCGTTATCGATCCGGGCGACGATGCCGCTGTGATCGAAACCGAGTTGAACGCGATCGATGCAGCGGTTAGCGCCTATTTGTTGACTCATGGTCATGCCGACCATATTTCGGCACTGGCAAAGCTGGTAGAAAAACATCCGGCGCCCGTTTACCTTCATGAAGCTGACGCCGTTTGGGCATTTACCGAGGCCAACCAAATGCCGCCGTTTTATGCCCCTCCCCTATCGGCGCCGGAAAACATGATGAAGTTACGCGACGGGCAGACTTTACGTTTCGGCGCCCATACGGTTGAAGTTATCGGCACGCCGGGACACACGCCAGGATCGGTCTGCTACCATTTCAGAGGGGAAAAATGTTTATTCAGCGGCGACACATTGTTCAGCGGTTCGATTGGCCGCACTGATTTTCCGGGTGGCGATGCGCGCCAGATGCAATCGTCGTTACTGCGGCTTGCGGCATTGGCGCCGGAGACGGTGGTTTATCCTGGCCACGGCCCGGCCACGACCGTAGCGCAAGAGCGCCGCATAAATCCATTCATGAGGAGTTGAACCGCTTTCGGGGTGTCACGTGTCGCGTGTCGCGTGTCGCGTGTCGGGAGTTGAGTGTCGGGAGTTGCGGGTGAAGCCCGCCTTATTGAGGATCGACGATGTTACGTCATCGCATATTCAGCGCCGTGGGCATGTTGCTTGCGTTATTCGCTGCCGCGTTTCTATTGCCGCCGATCGGGGTCATGCTCCTGATCATGGCGTTGGGAATCCTTGGTTTGATCGAATACGGCCGCCTTCTGCGGCATGCAGGCGTCGCGGTCTTCACAAAAATCATGCTTTTCGGCGGCGTCCTTTTAACCGGCGTCGCCTATCTTGATTTGATCGGAATCGACAGGCATCCGTATCCGTTCCCCTGGGAAATTGCGGCGCTTACGTTTTGTCTGTTCCTGATAATGATGCAGGCGCTGCGGCAACCCCCCGATCTCAAGACATTGACAGCCGCCGCCGGCACCATACTGGGCCTGCTGTATTTGCCGGTACTACTGAATTTTTACATGCGGCTCGCGCTCATCGATGGTTTACCGGCATCCGGTTCCGTCGTTAACTGGCGCGTCCTCGCGCTATTCCCCATCGTAACCGTCAAGGTCTCCGACATGGGCGCTTTTTTTGTCGGACGCCGTTTCGGGCGCCGCAAGTTATGTCCCCATCTGTCGCCGGGAAAGACCTGGGCTGGTTTCGGCGGCGGCATAGCCACCGCGGTACTGGTTTCCCTGTTTTTCGCCCTCGTTATCAACACGCCGGACGCCATCACGGAAAGTTTCTGGCGGCCGCTACCGCTGGCGATCTGCGGAATCCTGCTGGCCATCGTGGGAGTCGCCGGCGATTTATGCGAATCGTTTCTGAAACGCGTTACCGCCGTCAAGGATTCCAGCGGTGTTTTGCCGGGTATGGGTGGCGTGCTGGATGTTTTGGACAGTTTGCTGTTTAGTGCGCCGGTGTTTTACGTTATCATTCGGATTGCCGCCTGAAGTCAGTAGCATCCCATAGGGATGCGGAATATTGGAATACTGGAATATTGGAATGATGGAAACCAAGGTTAATTTTTGATCATGAATAGCAAGCGCAAAAACATCTTGTTCATCACCAGTGACCAGCATCACTGGCAGGCACTGGGGTTTATGAATTCCGAGGTCAAGACGCCGAATCTTGATCGGCTGGCGCGGCAAGGTACTGTTTTCCCGCGTGCGTACACGGTTAATCCCACGTGTACGCCGACCCGCGCCAGTTGGATTACCGGACTGTATCCCAGTCAGCACGGCGCCTATTCGCTGGGCACCAAACTGATGGAAGACGTCCCCACGATCGGCGAGCATCTGCAAGGGCACGGATACCGTACGGCACTGGTCGGCAAAGCCCATTTTCAGCC
>PWZG01000624.1 GCA_003567575.1 PVC group bacterium
CCCAGAGGGAGAGGGAGATCACGCGAGTGAACGGCTAACGGTTTTCTTGTTTTTTATGGCGGTTTCGTATGTTTAAGGGCCTAACGGTTCGCCGGTGTGCCCGCGGATGAGGGGACCCGACATCATGATTTCGGCGCCTCCCGGTTATCGATAAACGGCGCCCGTCCCGGCGCTGGTAACCCGATCGGCATAACGGGCGAGGTATCCGGAAACGGCGCGCGGCGTTACCGGCACGGCATCGCGGCGCCTCGTCTCCAACACACTTTCGTCGACATCGATTTCAAGCTTATGCCGCGGGATATCGATGACAATCGTGTCGCCGTCGCGAACCAGCCCGATCAGACCGCCGGCGGCGGCTTCAGGGGAAACATGTCCGATACAGGCGCCGTGCGTGCCTCCGGAAAACCGGCCATCGGTAATCAAGGCCACGCTTTCGCCCAGGCCTTGGCCCATAATATACGACGTCGGCGCCAGCATCTCCTGCATTCCGGGACCGCCGCGCGGTCCTTCGTAACGGATTACCACCACATCCCCTGCCTTGACACGACCTGCCAAGATCCCGTCGCACGCGTCTTCCTGCGATTCGAACACCACCGCCGGCCCACTAAACACCAGCATGCCGGGGGCGACCCCAGCCTTCTTCACCACCGCCCCGTCGGGCGCCAGGTTGCCGCGCAAAATGGTCAATCCGCCGTCGGCGGAATACGCTTGATCAATCGACCGCACAACGACGCCGTCAACCGCCGGCGCCCGCGAAATATTGCGTTTCAGCGTCCGGCCGGTCACTGTCGGCACATTAAGATCGATCAGACCGGGTACGGTCGCGATTTCCTTGATAATGGTCGAAATTCCACCGACACGATCGACATCCTGGATATGGTAATCCGACGATGGTGAGACCTTGCAAATATTCGGGCAACGTTTCGAAATATCGTTGATCCGTTCCAAATCGTAGGGCACGCGGGCTTCGTTGGCGATCGCCAAAGCATGCAGCACCGTGTTTGTACTGCCGCCCATTGCCATATCAACGGCGAACGCGTTATCCAGTGACCGTTCCGTCACGATTTCCCGCGGTAACGGTCCCCCGTTTTTCGCCATTTCCACAATCCGTTTTCCCGCTTTACGGTATAATGCAGCGCGTCGCCGGTCCGTGGCCAGAATGGTTCCATTACCCGGCAACGCCATCCCAAGCGCTTCGCACAGGCAATTCATCGAATTGGCGGTAAACATCCCGGAACAGGAACCTTTCGAAGGGCAGGCATGACACTCCAACGTCTGTAATGCGGCATCGTCAATACGATTGGCGCGCCGTTCCGCCACCCCTTCGAAAACACTGATCAAATCCACTGTCCGTCCATCCGGCGTCCGTCCGGCTGCCATCGGACCGCCACTGATCATCAGTGTCGGGATATTGACCCGCATCGCGCCCATGGCCATACCCGGCACGATTTTATCGCAATTAGGGATACAGACCATGGCATCGAAACAATGGCCACGCAACATGGTTTCAACGCTGTCGGCTATCAGTTCGCGGCTGGGAAGCGAATATTTCATGCCGCCATGCCCCATGGCGATGCCATCGCAAATACCGATCGTATTAAACTCGAAAGGCACGCCGCCGGCACGCCGAATGGCATTCTTGACAATCTTGGAAACACGATCCAGGTGGACGTGTCCCGGAATAATTTCGACAAAAGAGTTGCAGACGGCAATAAACGGTTTATCGAAATCGGCTTCCTTGATACCGGTTGCCCGCAGCAGACTGCGATGCGGCGCTCGTGTGACACCCTTCTTGATCTGGTCACTATGCATAATGATTCCCTTTCTTTCGGTCGACATCTTCTTGCAAACCGGCTTCCCTTGCCGGTAGCTATTCATAATAGCGTAAATTGCTAAAATGTTCAATTCCCTGAAAAATTTCAGAGCATATCCGGAATTGCCGCTGGACAAATGGCTTGTTATCGTACATGATCGTCACGTCAACACATCGAGTAAATCACGGAGCAAGGCGTTAGGCGAAAGGAAACGCAATGATTCTACGATCATTTAAAGACGAACTTGAAAAGAAACCGATGCTGGGATTTTGTTCAATGTATCCCGCACCTGGCATCATTGAACGGATCGGGCAGGACTGGGACTGGTGCTGGATCGACATGCAACACGGTGAATGGGGAATGCATGACGCCGTGCAAGCTGTTCGCGCCTGCAATCTCGTGGGCATTTTTGCCATCGTCCGCATACCGGGACAGGACCCCACGACTATCGGGAAAACGCTGGAAACCGCCTGCAATGGTGTGATGGTGCCCATGGTCGAAAACGCACAACAGGCCGCGGCCATCGTCAGGGCAGCCCGGTTCGCACCGCTGGGACATCGTTCATACGGTAGCCGCCGTCCGGTCGACCTTTATGGACGGGCCTACTCGCATGCGGATCAGCCCCAGCCGTTGACGATTTGTCAGATCGAAAGCCCGGAAGCGGTAGATCAAGCGGACGCCATCGCCGCCACCGACGGCGTGGATGCCTTGTTTTTCGGGCCCGACGACATGGCTGTTGCACGCGGAATGCCCATGGATCAGCCGCGACCGGCAACTTGTTTCGACACCGAAATGGCGGCCATTGCCGCTGCTGCGCATCGGCACGGAAAAATCGCCGGCGGTATCGCCAGAGATCCTCAAGCGCAGAAGAAGTTTCTCTCTCTCGGCTACCATTTAGTCGTTTGCAACGGAGACGTTCCATTGCTAACAATTAACTCGAAGGCTGCATCCCAATCGGCTCGCGCAATATTTAGCGAAGGAACGCCGCGTGAAGCGCATGGTCCCGCGTCGCTCTATTGACAGAGGATTTCCCTTGGATAGGCGCATTTCCCAACACAACCAACGCAAAACAGAACCGACACACGCGATCAACCCGGAGAAACGCCGCGCGACGCTTATCGACTGGGTATCCTCCAACTTGCGCTTTGCGGGATCGCGAGCAGCACGACAATCGCTTGACCGTGGTTTATACGGCGGCATTGATATACCTGCTGATTTTTTCGGTATTTGCGTGGCGGGCGCCCGCGATCCGGCCATCGACGATTATCTTGTAGCACAGTTACACGCGTTAAACATTAAATCGGTCCGCCTGGATTATGCGTTGCCTTATCCCGAACCCCATGAACCGCGTTTACTCGACCGCCTGTTGCGCGAAGGGTTCCGCATCTGTCTGCACCCTGTCGGCGGCGGAACCCGCGGCCGCGACGATCCTGTCGCCGCGACGTCAGAGACAGACGCCAGACTGAACGCGTTGGAACAATTACTAGACCGGGTCGGCAACACAATTTCGATGGTGGAACTTGGCGCTACCGTCAATCGCCGCAAATGGTATGGCGGATCGGCATCATCGTTTTTGCACGAATACGCGACGGACTATCGCGTGGCCAGCGCCTGCGGCATTCCGGTGGCGGCGCCCAATGTAACGGACTTCGAACCGGTATACAACACGGTATTACTGGATAACATGCGTCGCAATGGGTTATTGCCGCGATATCACAGTGACAATCTTTTCGTCGAGCGCGCGGGCGAACCGGAACAGTACGACCATAAAATCGCCGGACGGCGCCTGGCCGGCTTCCTTAAATTCGACCTTATTCGTAAAGCGCGCGTTTTGCATGGCGTCTCCCGATGGTCCGGCGTACCGGAAACCATCAGCACGCATACGGCCTGGAGTTTGCGCCGGATCGCCCGTTTTTCCGGCGATATCGAACAGAAACAAGCCGATTACGTCAGCCGATACTGTATCTTGGCCGCCGTCAGCGGCGCTCTGCGCCAGGCATACTGGGGGCCCTTGATCGGGCAACGCGAGGGCCTGATCGACGACGGAACCGATTACTATCCGCCAGAAATCCCGCATGTAACCCGCTACACGCGCGTACCCGGCAACGTATCGGATTTCAGGCAACGCCCGGCATGGACGGCATTTCGCACGGTTACCGCATGGTTGCAGGGAGCGACATTCGCCAAAGTTTTTCCTTCCGATCCGAACTTGTTTATGCTTGAGTTCAAACGACCGGACGGTTGTCTACACATCGTGTGGACGCGCGACGGCCGGCGCGCATTCACGGCGGATATTTATCCGGCGGAACAAGCGGCGCTGGCCTTGGTCTGCGATCGTGACGGAAGTCGTCTGACGGCGCCGCCCGTATCGCTGTCGGAATCGCCGACATACTGGTTATGGCCGGGCATAGCCGAACCGGTGGTTCTCGAGACGGCACGATCTGTCCCCGGTATCCGTTTCCAGGGTATGATCGGCGCGCTCGATTATCATCGTTTAGCATCAGACACCTGGTCAGGCATGGCTGTCCTACCGCCGCACACCAGGTCTTTGCCGCCGGACGCGGCCAGCCCCGACATCTGGAAACCACCGGCCCACGCCGGCGCATTCATGCGGCATGCCCGCAACCAGGTCTGGCTTCAGGCATCACCATGGGCGCCCAATCACCAGGTCGTGGTCAAACGTCTGGGTGCGCCACACGGTGTGCGACGGCTATTACAATATTTCAAACCAACACGCGCATGCCGCTCATGGAACGGCGCCATTGAATTGCTTCGACGCGGTTTACCGACACCGGCGCCGGTCGCCTTTCTGGAGCGTCAAGAACGCCGCACCCTAAGCGAAAGCTACTATATCTGCGACGCGCTCGATACGCCTCATTCGGTACGCTCGGTATTCAACGCTTACAGTGACGGGACAAGCGACGGCGTGACAACGCATGTTTCACAACCCGTTTTTTTTGAATATCTCACTAAGTTTCTGGCTGAAATGCACCGCAAAGGGGTCTTCTTCCGCGATCTATCCGCCGGAAATATTCTTGTCACGAATAGTTCCCGCGCCACGACGGCGACGCCGGAAATCACCTTTTCGCTGATCGACACCGCGCGTGCCCGTTTTTTTCCCCACCCTCTCGACCGGCGGCGCCGGTTATGCGATTTGATGCGTATCTGTCACCCGCTGGACGACGCCCGGCGGCGCCGGTTATTGGCCTTATATCTTAATGCCGCCGGTATACCATACAGGCGTTGGATGGAATATCCGTTTCGGTTCTACAACGCCAAGCACCGCGTAAAAAAGCTGATACGCCGTCCTTCCCGGCAAACGTCCTGATCGCTACATAATAACCGGCAACTTCAGGAAAGGCTTAAATGCGCTTCGGGCAAGACCGTGTTCAAATAACGTCGTAGTTCGATATCTTTTTCGACTGCAACAATTTCCTCCAAGCGCCGCAGCATCTCCGAAACCATGCCGTCGACATCCGGTGTGATGCGGCCGATAAAAATTTTGGGGTGCGCGGTCTTGATGACCCGTTCATTGTCCGTCTGTAATTCTTCGCGCAGTTTTTCGCCGGGCCGCATCCCGGTAATTGCAATCTGGATATCTTTACCGGGAGTCAACCCGGAAAGGCGGATCATTTCGGCGGCCAGGTCCATGACTCGCACCGGTTCTCCCATATCCAGCACAAACACCTCGCCGCCATTGCCCATGGCGCCGGCCTGCAACACCAGGCTGACGGCTTCGGGAATGGTCATGAAATAACGAACCATGTCCGGATGAGTCACTGTCACGGGGCCGCCATTTCGGATTTGTTCGCGGAACAACGGGATCACAGAGCCGGCCGAACCCAGTACATTCCCGAATCGCACGGCCAGAAAACGGGTTTCATGTTTCAGATTCAAATCCTGAACAACCAGTTCCGCCGCACGTTTTGTCGCGCCCATGACGGACGAGGGATTGACCGCCTTGTCGGAAGATATCAATACGAAGGCCTCGACACCGGCGCGCGCGGCAATTTGTCCGAGGCGATGCGTTGCCAGCACATTGTTTTTCACCGCTTCAATCGCGTTACATTCCATCAATGGTACATGTTTGTGCGCGGCCGCATGGTAAACCAACGCAGGCCGGTACTTCTGGAACAAGGACGCAATGCGTGCTTCATCGCCAATATCGGCCAGCAGGGAGTCAACGCGAAGATCGGGATGCAGACGGCGGATTTCACGATCGATTTCGTACAGCGCAAACTCGGCGCGCTCGACAAGCAGCAGTCGACGCGGCTGACGGGACGCCACCTGTCGCGCCATTTCAGCGCCAATCGAGCCGCCGCCGCCCGTTATCAATACAACTTTGTCGCGAATAAAATTACTGATCGCGGTATCGTCAAGGAATACCTGGTCGCGTCCCAGAAGATCTTCAATTTGGACATCGCGAATATTTTCAATACGCAAACGTCCGTCAAGGATTTCCTGCAATGCCGGAATGATGCGTATTTTCACGCGCGCTTTTTCGCAATATTCAACAATATGCCGCAACTGTCCGTGAGAGGCATTAGCGATCGTAATAATTACTTCCGCTACACCCAGTTTGAGTGTCAGATCGGGGATACAACGTGTGGCGCCAAGAACACGTAATCCCTGCACCACCGTGCCGCATTTCGCCGGATCGTCGTCGAGAAACCCCAGCACATTCATGTTCATGTCCGGGCGACTCCAAATTTCGCGAGCCGCTGCTACACCGGCGCGGCCCGCGCCTATCAACAGAACGTTGCGCGGCGGCTGGCTCGTTTTTGCGGATGGTCGGACACCGCGCCGCTCACCCCGCTCGTACATAAAACGCCGTAAAACGCGTAACCCAATAATCATGGCAAACATCAGACCGGCGTTAAGCACAATAATTGAAACCGGCACCCGCAACTCCGCCAACGCCGGCGGTAAAAGTAACCGCATCAACAGTAAAGGAAACGCTGAAAAAAGGCTGGCGCGCAAGAACGTCGGAATTTCCAAAAGGCTTACATAGCGCCAAATAAAACGGTAGACGCCGCAAAAATGAAGCGCCAGAAACTGGAACAACAATACGGCCGGCAATTGGAACAATGCGCTACGCATATAATGAACGCTTGGCGTAAAATCAAAACGCAGCAAGTAGGCCAGCGTGAACGCGAACGTCATGACCACGCCGTCGAGGGTCATTTGCATCGGGCCGGAAAGCATTCGCGTCCAAAAACGGGAATGATCGCTACCGTTTTCCGCGCGCTTCGAAAACGGGGACGGACGCGGATCCTTCGCCGACGGTGTCTCTTTGTTTGATGACTTCATATATCGTATTCCCTCAAGCGGGCGTCGTATTCGCACAGATAACGGTGCATTTCAATTTTTCTCCGCCTTAACGGTTTTGGGTCGTTGAAAACGCGAGCGGTCAACCGGTTTAGAAACGGCCTGGCCATCCGGACCCAAAACAGACCTATGAGATCCGGCCTCCTCCAAAACCATATCCGTCGTACGGAAATGGCATTTTGCGGTCTTGACCAGAATCTCCGGTCCGTATGCCGCGACCAAACGCACCGCAGATTCGCGAACGGCTGCCGACGCGCCTTTTTTAAAGGGGACACCGTATAATTCCTCAAGTTTTTTGATGGCATAAACAAATGCGGCACGCGCCAAAATCGATGCGGCGGCCACCGCCGGATCGGATTCGGCGCGCGGACGCTGCTCCAGTTCAATCCCCCGACCCTTTTGCATCAATGCTTTTTTTACCTGGCTGGCATTGCCGAACTGATCGGAAATGGCGCGCGGACAATCCGGAACGGCTTCCAGCAGGTTCTCGATGGCGCGGGCATGGCCCCAGGCCAGAATCGCGTTGACGCTGCGCATCTGGCGATACAACCGGTTATAAGCCGCAGGCCCAATTGGCACTATGCTGAACCGGCGCCCCAACAAACGACGTAAACCTGCCGCCACCTCCAGCAAACGTTTCTCGCTGGTATAACGTTTACTATCCTTAACATCCATTTCACGCAGTTTCTCGCACAAATCGGCATCCACATAGGCGGCGGCGATGATCATGGGGCCAAAATAATCACCCTTACCGCTTTCATCCACCCCCATATGCGCTTCCGCCACACGAGGATCGATGACGGTTTCGTAACCCAGACGCGCTTCACCCAGCACATGAGGCTCCAAAACAAACTCGACGAACTCAGACGCGCCCTTGCCCTGCACAAGACATTTGCCGCTTTTCCCAAAAAGCGCGATGCGGCACCGCTCCGATTCCGCCGCAATCCGGGCGTGCGGCACTTGGACAAGACGGTAATTGCCGCCACGCAACACATCGCATAATTGCTCCTGCTGTTCGGCGTTCAACGGAATGGTCAAAGAAGTCGGTGCGCTCATGGTTCGATATTCTCCCTGTCAAAATGAGACGGTAATATAACCCAATACCGATACCGAATCAAGTCCGGTTGCCGGGACAAAAAAAATAAAAAAATAAAAAACCTAATTTTAGGGTTGACGAAAAGCCAAGAATCAGGTAATTATGTCTGGCATGAACACGGCCATGGAAGATTGTCAACATTGAAAGAAGGAGGCAAGGAGATGAGGAGCATGATGAAAAGGGTCCGTTTTACTGTGATCGGGGTATTGGCGTTGGGAATCGTATTGCCGTTATGGGCAAGGGATCCGGGGAGTCCGTTATCGTTATCCGTTCGCCTCGAAGGCGAATACAACGACAACCGCGACGGCGACAGCAGTGGGAAAGAAGACACCTTCACTACGAAGCTGCAGCCGCGTGCCGCGTTCGCCTATGACTTCGGCATAACTTATATCGATTTGTTTTACATGCCATATATACTAATGCGAAGCAATGCTCGTGACGATCAGAACGATACCGAGTTGTACCATGAATTGGGCGCTGAGTTACGGCACGAGCTGACGCCAACGCTGACGTTAAGCCTGTCGGATCGGTTCAGCATAACGGATGACCCCAGTGTTTCCGAGGGCGGCGTTACGGTCCGTGAAAGCGCAACCTATAATAGGAACGTTCTGAACCTCGGATTGGGTATCGAAATGGATCCGATGACCATGATGGAAATCGGAGGGCACAGCGATGTTAAAAGATATAGCGAGCGCGCATGGCAAAATTTCGACGAGGACAAAGTCGGCGCGAACCTTACTCTGAAACGCGAACTGGGTATGATGATGAACGTATTAACGACGTTGAGTTATGCCAAGTCCGAATTCAACGACGCAGTGGACCGCGGCGCTGAATTCGTATTCGCCGGCATCGGTTTGGAGAAAACGTTCAGCCCGAATCTGGCGGGCTATCTCACGGTTGGCTGGAATACCGCAAATCACAATTCATTAGGCGGTTCCACGGATACAGCGGCCGGTAACGCCCGCGTGGTTCTGTCGCCGACACCCGACACATCGCTTTCGCTGGCTGCGAGCTATGCGCTGGCCGATTCCGACTGGATGGGTTACTCGACCCAGGAACGCACGGCGTTTTCGGCAACCTTAAACCATCGCG
>PWZG01000169.1 GCA_003567575.1 PVC group bacterium
GTCCTCAACGACCGATTCGGGACCAACTTCACTGAAGAAGACCGGCTGTTCTTTGAGCAGATCAGAGAGAAGGCCGTAAACGATGAAAAAGTCATCCGAACGGCGAGGGCCAACCCTCTTGACAAGTTCCAGCTTGGCATTCGAAAACTGATCGAAGATCTCATGATCCAGCGCATGGCCGACAACGACAAGATCGTTACCCGATACATGGACGACCAGGAGTTCCAGAACTCAGCCTTTCCCATACTAGCCCAGGAGATATTCGAATCGATCCAGGCATCTGATATGGAGCCTGCCCCAGGAAGAAGATGATTCCGCACGCTTTCCTGAGAGCCGCCATTCGGCGGCGATGAGGTTGCCGAAGACCACACGATGTGACGTCCATGCGGGCCGTGCTTGCTGCAGGAAAGAGCTTGTGGGGCCTGTCGAAGATCGAAGAAGTCGCGCCACTTGTCACGGCGGAGCTGAAGGCGAAGACGGAAGCGCGACACCACGGATCCCCGAGCACGCCGCCAGCACGGGTCTCGGGGCGACCCGGCAACCAGCCTGCGTTCCCGATTCTGCAAGAGATCGGGATTGACGCGGTGCGTGTGCCGCATGGACGGCGCGACCCATGAAGCAGAGCGAAGCACGCTTCAGGGCACAGGAGCGCCGCGCATGAAGCAAAGACCATGACAGCTTTGCTGGCGGCCTGCCTGCATAGTACCCGAGGCGCAAAGCGCCGAGGGGTTGCCGGGGAACACCGCAGGATTGCCGGTTGGAACCCCTACGGTCTTCCGTATCCAGACGTTGGAAACCGTCAGAACGGCTTGTCCGGCGTGATATAGACCAACCTGAGCTTGAACTGGTCGGTGTCCGGGCTATCGGCCGAGTCGAAAACGGTTCGTGCATACTTCAAGGTTGGCCGCCAGTCTACGCTAGCAGCGTAGCGGAGAGCCGAGACTGGCGGAGGGGGAGGGATTTGAACCCCCGGTACCCTTGCGGGCACTCATGATTTCGAGTCATGCGCATTCGACCGAGCTCTGCCACCCCTCCGGTCATCGTTTCCGTCTTTGTCCGCAATGCGTTCCAGCGGCATTTACGTTTTTAGACCCATTTTCGTTTTGTTGCATGTTGCCATTTTGTTGCCAAACGCGCAACTATCGGCAACACGTCGAAAATATGACCTTCAACTATACGAAAACCAAGGCCGTTTGGCAAGTTAATTCGAGAGGACAACGAATGTCATAACTGAAAATGCACTCAAACGCCCGGACAAACCGTGTTTACCGGAAGACATCGACATGGTGGTCGCGGCGATCGTCGCATAGCGGGATGCGGCCATCGAGCTGTTCGTCGCCATCGACGAGAATGCGCATGCGGGGCTCGGGCGAATCGCTTTTGCGCACCTCGATGTGGTAAGTCGTTTCGCGATACCGATAGCGGATGCGATAGGATTCCCAGCCGTGCGCGGGCAGGCGCGGGGTCAGACTCAGGTGATCGTTGCGCCATTCAAGTCCGAGCAGGGTTTCGAGGCACAGCCGGTACATCCAGCCCGCGGCGCCAGTGTACCAGGTCCATCCGCCACGCCCAACGTGCGGCGCGACCCCGTACACATCCGCGGCCATGACATAGGGTTCGACCCGGTAACGCGCGCTTTTTTCGGCCGTATCGCCATGCAGAATCGGATTGAGCATGCGGCATAAATCCCAAGCACGGTCGTGATCGCCCAGCAAGGCCAGGGCCATGACCGACCATACGGCGCCGTGCGTGTATTGTCCGCCGTTTTCGCGCATACCGGGCGGATATCCTTTAATGTAACCGGGTTCCATGGCGCTACGATCGAAGGGCGGCGTAAAAAGACGGATCAATCCGTCATCGGGCCGCACAAGCTGTGCCACCACCGATTCCATCGCCTGGCGCATTCGCTCGGGTTGTGCGGCGCCGCCGATAACTGCCCAGCTCTGGCTGAGCGAATCGATACGGCATTCGTCGTTTTCCTTGGAACCCAGGGGGGTGCCGTCGTCGAAATAGGCGCGACGGTACCATGCACCGTCCCAGGCGGTGGCCTCGGTGCGTTCCCGCAAGGCGTCGGCTTGCTCATCGCAGAGCGTGGCGAACGCCGTGTCGTCCCGCAAGCGGGCAACGGCCGAGAACCGGGTCAGCGCATCGTGCAGGAACCAGGCGAGCCATACGCTTTCGCCCCGGCCCTCGCGGCCGATGAGGTTCATGCCGTCGTTCCAATCGCCACAACCGATCAGCGGCAGTCCATGCACGCCGAACCGCAAGCCGTGGCGCAATGCCCGAACGCAATGCTCGTAGAGCGTCCCGCTTTCCGCCGCGTGGGTATGCTCCTCATAGTAGGCTTCTTCGTCCGGATTGACGGGGCGGCCCTCGAGAAAAGGAACCGTTTCGTCGAGTATTCCCGTATCGCCGGTGGCAACAACATAACGCGCGGTGGCCTGAGGCAGCCATAAGTAGTCGTCCGAGAAATGGGTACGTACGCCGGCACCGCTTGGGGGATGCCACCAGTGTTGAACGTCGCCTTCCTTGAACTGGCGGCCCGCGCAGCGCAACACCTGTTCGCGCAGCACGTACGGCGTGGCGTGCACGAGCGCCATGGCGTCCTGGAGTTGATCGCGAAACCCGTATGCGCCGCCGGACTGGTAGTAACCGCTGCGACCCCAGACACGGCACGACAGGATCTGGTAAGGCAGCCATCCATTGACGAGCACGTTGGTGGCCGCGTCGGGCGTTTCCACGCGTACACTGTCGAGCGTATGGTTCCAATGCGCCCATACGGCTTCGAGCGCGGCCCGGGCGCCGACCGGGCCGCCGAAACGCGCCAGGCAGGCGCGCGCCTCGTCGGCATCTTCGGCCGCCCCGAGGACGAAAACCATATCCCGCGATTGACCGTCGTCCAGTTCAATGGCCGCTTGCATTCCCGCGCCGGGATCGAAACCGGCCCCGGTGATATTGGACAGGCTCACGCGCCGCAGCGCGGCGGGATCGGCGAATGATCCATTGCGCCCCAGAAACTCGGTACGGCTGCCGGTGATGGTGTGTCGCGGTTCACTGCAGCCGGCGAAGACCACGCGCCCGGCGAATTCGCGGCTGTACGGATTGCGGGCGAAGATCGCGCCGCTGCGCGGATCCTTTTCGGTGACGATATGCATGGCATTATCGTGGCGCCATTCGCCCAGCACGAGCTCGAAGAACGCCGTCAGCGTGAGCCGACGCGTACGGCCGGAATGGTTGCGGACCTTGACCGACACAAACTTCACGGGCGCATCCATCGCCACGTATACCCAGGCCTCCGTGAAGACGCCCGCCTCATCATGTTCAAAAACACTGTAGCCGAACCCGTGCCGGCATACGCTGCCCGAGGCGCCCGGCGCGGGCAGCGCGGCGAGTGACCAGAATCGTCCCGTCTCCTCGTCACGCAGGTAGAACACCTCTCCGCCGGAATCCGTCACCGGATCGTTATACCAGGGGGTGATACGGAACTCGTGCGCGTTGTCGGCCCAGGTGTACATGCCGCCACTCTCGCTGACCACGGTTCCGATGCGGGGACTGGCGATGACATTGGCCCACGGCGCGGGCGTGGTCTGTCCCGGCTCGAGCATGATCACGTATTCGCGGCCGTCCGGCGTGAATCCGCCCGGCCCGTTCTCGAAAATCCGTTCGCGCGGGCGCAACGGTTCGGACGCCGGTTCGCGCTTCTCTGGCTGCGCGGATTCGATGCGCGGCGGCAGCCGGCGCGGCGCCACGCGACGGTCAACTTGCTCCTGCAGTGTTTCGGCGGTATCCGAGAGCACAACGCGGGCGGTCGATTGGAGCAAGATCAGGTCTTCCTCGGACAAGGTTTCGCTTCGCAACACGAATACGCCGCCCGGTTGATCGAACAATCCCGCATCCGGCCCTGTCGCAATGGCGGCCATGATCTGGTCGTTGAGCGTGGCGCGATATCCGGAATAGTCCTCGTTGACGATGACCAGGTCACTCGCAAGCCCTTTCATCCGCCAATAGGCATGCGCGCGCAACGCGTGCTGAACCCGGTCCATCCGGTTCAGGTCACCGATCCGCAGCAGCAGAATCGCTAGGTCTCCCGAAATCCCGAAGCGCCACAAGCCGCGCTGGCCGAGCTGGTTTTTGGCGATCACGCTGGCCGGCGCGCGGTGGCGCGCATGGGCAAAGAGCATGGCCCCTGCCAGCCGCCCGTACGTCTGTGTTTCGGCCTCCGTGATATTCAATTGCCGCATGATAATCTGGCTGTGCGACCAGGCCATATCGAACGCGCGGTCCACGAAGTGGCGGTCATGGTATTTATCGACGAGGCCGAGGGCGGCCTCGCGCGTTTCGGCGACACCGGTGACAAGATACGCGATCGTTGCACGATCCGTCGGCACCGCGACAAGTTGCCGGACGGCGACGACCGGATCGAGTACGATCCCGTCCCCGTTCCCGAGAGGCGCCGGGGCGCCGGCCGGCGCATCCATTGCCACGGGTCGGGCAGCCGTGCGTCCGCGGCCGATAAAACGGGCGCGGTCGGTTTCGAATGATGGCGTTTCGGCGCCTTCCGGCGCCACAAGCAAGTGGAACATCCAGAGCACGGCATCCTCCGGCGATCGTTTCCGGCGCGAACACAGGATGGCGTGGCGCTCGGGTATGATCTCGGTTTGAACAAAGAGTTTGTTGAAAGCCGGATGCGCCAGATCGGCGTTCTGAGGAGAAAGCGCTACCTCCGCGAAACTGGTAATCTCGATGCGCCGTGGTTTTTGTCCGAAATTGCCGAGCGTGACGCGGCGGATTTCGACGTCATCCTCCGGTGACACGCAAATCTCGGTGTGTGTATCCATGTTCCCGTCGCGGCGACGGTATTCCGCCCGGGCCTGCGAGAACACGGCTTCGTAGCGATCCGCCGGCCGGCAGCTCGGCTGAAAGGCGGCGGACCAGACCGCCGCGGAATCGACATCGCGCAGGTATATGAAAGCGCCCCAGTGGTCGCGCGTGGCGTCCTCGCGCCAGCGCGTTACGGCCACGTCACGCCAGCGGCTGAAGCCGCCACCGGCTTGCGTGACCATGACGTGGTAGTTTCCATTGGATAGTGAATGGACTTCGGGCGATATCGTGTGGGGCTCGGTGAAGACACGCATCAGATCGCCTGGTTCAACGGTGGCGGGTTGTGTGGCGGATTTGACCTCGCGCTCGTGGGGTTGCAGTATGGGCGCCGTTTGCGGCATACGCTCCTGGAGCAAAAGTTCGGTGGCGCGATTCGCCGGATCAGCCATGAAGCGGCGGATCATGGGGCTGTCCAGCAGTAGATTCGACATGGCGATCAGTGCCATCCCCTGGTGATGGGTCATAAAGGCACGCACCACCGCGCGCGACTGTCCGCGCGGGATGCGCGCGGGCGAGTAGTCGACGGCCTCATAGAGGCCGTAGGCGCCGAGCGCCTCCTCGCGGGTTGCCAGGCGTCGCAGGTTTTCGCAGGCCTCGCGCGGGGCGAACGGCAGCGCCAGCATCGTCGCATAGGGCGCGACCACCACGTCGCCGGCCAAGCCGCGTTGCAGTCCGAGACCGGGTACGCCGAAGGCGCGGTACTGGTAGACGTGCCGCGCGTCCCGCGCGTTGTAGCAAGACTCGGATATACCCCACGGGATGCCGCGCCGCCGCCCGTACCGGATCTGTCTGGCGATGGCCCCGCGGCAGGCGCGGTCCAGAAGGGTGTTGCGATAGTGGGGCATAAGCAGGGCCGGCATGAGATATTCGAACATGGATCCGCTCCAGGAAATGAGGGTCGCGGCGCCGTCCCGCGCGGTCAGCAGGCGACCGAGCGCAAACCAGTGTTCCACCGGCGCCTGCTCGCCGGCGATGAGCAGGAAACTGCCGAGCCGCGCTTCCGAGGCGAGCAAATCATAGCAGCCGGGGTCGCGATGGCGTTCGTCCACGTCGAATCCGATGCTCAACAAACGCCGGGACGAATTGTACAGGAACCGGAAATCCATGGCGGACTCGAGTTCCAGGCACTGTGCGGCAAGATTTTCGATCATGCGCAACCTCTTCGCGGCGTGGCGATGCGCATCAGGTTGCCAGCCAGTTTCCGTGCGCGCCAAATCCTCGATCGCCGGCAGGGGACGAGGCGTGTCCAGACCGGGCGCCAGGTCTGCCAGTTCGGCGGCGTGGTCGGCGCACTGTTGCGCGAAGGCGTGAGCCCAGGCCTGTGTTTCTCCGCCAACCGGCGCGGCGGCCGCCATAAGTTCAGCGGCCGTTGCGCGCAACGCATTCAGCGCTTGGTGGACGCCGGCCGGAGACGTCGGCATCGCATCGGTCGCCTTAAGCGCGGCGTGCAGAATCCGCTCCAGGTCCGGTGGCGGCCGTGGGCCCGCCGCCGTTCGCAGTACGTCCAGCGTATCGCGCAGACCGTTCCGGACCTGCGTTGTCGGAACCGGTTGACGGCGCAACTCCTCGATTCCGGTGCGCAAAGCTACCAGGCAACCGGCCAGGTTGCCGCTGTCGACGCTGGATATGTAACGCGGGGGCAACGGCTGCAAGGTCGCGGTATCGTACCAGTTATAGAAATGTCCCCGGTAGCGTTCGAGTCGTGTCATGGCGTCGAGCATACGCTGGGTGCGATCCAGAAGGCGACCTGTCGAAATATAGCCGAAATCCCAGGCCGAAAGATTGGCCAGCAGTGCAAGCCCCATATTCGTCGGGGACGTGCGGCGGGCCGTTTCGGGTTCGGGAGTTTCCTGGAAATTATCCGGCGGAAGCCAGTGGTTATCCGCGCCGACGAAGGTCTCGAAGTAGCGCCATGTTCGCCGGGCCAGTGTTCGAACCATCTGCTCCTGCTCCGCGTTCAGTTGCGGCGCCGCGATTCGGCTCGGGCGGCTGATCCACCAGACAATCATGGGCGATAACAGCCACGCGGCGAGCAACGGGACGCATGCGGCAAGGCCGCCCGTGCCCGCGGCGCACCACGCCACGCCCGCCGGCGCCACGGTCGCCGCAGGCCACATTTCGACGAAGAACCCGGCCGGTGTGCGCCGCGCGTCACGACGCCTGTCTTGCGGCAACCGCCAAATCAACTGGCCGCGCCGCGAGAAAACCGGGTGTAGGGTCGAGCGGTATAACGCGCCCATCGCGATCCAAGTTTCGTAGGGCAGACTTATCAGGGTCAGCAACGGTTCCGTCAGACAGATGCCGGTTGCGCGCGCCGCCGCGCGAAGGTGGAGATGCCAGCCGCGTTCGCGTGGTTTGCGCAGGATATGCGTCATCGAGCGCAACAGGGCGCCGGAAAAAAGAATGGCGGCCGCGAAGATCGTGAAAGCCCACGGCGAGGCGGGCGTCAGCAGCCACCCCGCGAGCAGCCAGACCAGCAGCGCCGGGGTTACCAGGCTGCGGCGCAGATTATCGAAAATCTTCCAGCGTGTGAGCGCGGAAAGCGGATTGGGTCCCCGCGAAGCTTTGCCCGTGGGCGGGCGTGGAAACAACCATCGGGCAATTTGCCAATCGCCCCTGATCCATCGATGCCGCCGGCTGATCTCGCTCAGGTAAGATGTGGGGAAATCCTCGTAAACCTCTACTCCGCTCAGCAGCGCCGAGCGCGCATAGCCGCTTTCCAGAAGATCGTGGCTCAGAATCCGGTTATCGGGGAATCGACCCTCCAGCGCCTGCCGAAAAGCGTCCACATCATAGATGCCTTTCCCGACATAGGTTCCCTCGCCGAAGAGATCCTGGTAGACATCGGAAACCTCGCGGGTGTAGGGATCAACGCCGGTTTCTCCCGCGAAAAACCGCGCGAACGGACTGCGCGTCGCGGCCATGCGAATCGAGGCGCGCGGCTGCAGAATGGCATACCCATCGATGACGCGTCCGCGTTGCGGATCGAACCGGGGCCGGTTCAAAGGGTGCGCCATGGCTCCCGCCAGGCGGTGTGCCGCGCCCCTGGGCAGGTCGGTGTCGGCATCGAGCGTGATCACATACTTGACGGTTCGCAGCGCCCCGGGATCGCCGGCTGTGACACTGAAGGCATCCGGCGCGCCACCCCGTAACAGTGCATTGAATTGCTCTATTTTGCCGCGTTTGCGTTCGTAGCCCATCCAAAGCCGTTCGATGGGGTTCCAGACACGCGGACGATGGAAGAGGTGGAAACGAGCGCGCTGGTCGTCCTGATGGTAGCGCGCGTTCAGCGCGACAATACCTTCCCTCGCTGATCGCAACAGTTCGTCGTCGTCCGGCAGCTTCTCCGTATCCGCGTCAGGAAAGTCGGTCAGCAAAGCGAAGGATACGTTCGGGTCGCGGTTCCCGAGATAGCGAATCTCGAGCGATTCCAGCAGGCCGGACAGCGTCTCCGCGTTTGACAGCAGACAGGGGATGACCACCATGGTCCGGTGATCCGATGGAATCCCTTCCGAAAAGTCGAGTCGCGGCAAGGCTCGTGGCGGAACGGTCAGCGTGACCAGGAAATTGACCAGTGAAACAGCCAGCGCCGATGCGGAAATAGCGGCACTCACCGCGAACAGCCAGAAGCGCAGTGTGGTTAATCCGAAAACGGCGAACAACGGAAACGCCATGGATGTGACGGCAACGGTCATGGCGAGGATGGCGCCGAGATAGAGCGCAAGCGCGCAGTGTTTGCACCCGCGGCGGATCGCGTTGCCCAAGACGCCGCGGCAACCCAGCAAGCGTTTCAACACGGGCAGACCGGCATCGACGAGGAAATAGCCGACATGCGACTTACGTTCGTCAATACTTTCTTGACCGGCCGCTTGTTCGGCCAGACCGATCGCCTTGCGCGCGACCTCGATCTCGTCTTTACCGGCGCGTTCGGCAAGGTCTTCCACCACATGCCGGTAGCGATCACGCGTGGCGAAATCCTGTGCCGTATAGGCGCCGGCTGGATCGTTTCGCAACGTTTTCTCCACGACACTCAGCGTTTCGACAAATTCTTTCCAGTCCATGGCGTCCAGGAACCGCAGACTGCCGATGTTGTTGGCGATGGAAATCTGTTCCGCCGCCTGCGCATGACTGTCAACTTGCAGCCGCTGAATTTCCGTCGTGCCGGCGTCAGACAAAGCCTGCTCCACCCAATTCATAACGAATGCCACCGCGACGCCATGGCCGCGAAGCCGCCCGCTGAATTCCTCCAGAAACGCCGCGCTAAGCGTCGGCTCCGTATCGGCAAACTCGGCCAACAGTCGAATCAACTGCTTCGGTCGCTCGGTCGCGGTCTCGA
>PWZG01000160.1 GCA_003567575.1 PVC group bacterium
ATGAAGTATCCAATGCGCAATACCGTGAATTCTTCGACTACGTGCGGAGTACGGGCGATTACTCGATGTCGCATCCGTCCGCACCGCCATTGAAAAACCATACCGCCGCTGGATGGGAATATACATCCCTTAGCGATGACCGTCAGCCGGTTGTTGGCGTTGACTGGTTCGATGCCTACGCGTACCTGAGCTGGCGCGGTAAACGGTTGCCGACCGAAGCAGAATGGGAACTGGTGGCGCGTGGTCGCGATGGCAGGATGTATCCCTGGGGGGACGAGGCGCCCGGCGAAATGTTTGTCAACTCACCTGCTGGTCGCAAGTATGTTGCCGAAAGGATGGACCAACAGATACCGCCGCCGCCGCCACGGCAACAGTCGCGTTTTTCCTGTCGCCGGCAACCGCCGGTGGAGCGCAGGACGGCAAAAACCGAATTGCCTGAGGTGACATGGCCGGTTGACCAATGGTTGCCTCCTGAGGCGATGGACGATAACTATGATTGGCAGGAAATCGATCCGTTATCCATGAACCCGTTCGGTCTGTATCATATTGTCGGCAACGCGGCCGAATGGGTGGCCGACTGGTATGACGCGCACTATTATAAACGGATCGATTGGCATAACCCGCGCGGACCAGAACGGGGAAGGGAACGCGCGTTCCGGGGCGGATCTTATCTGTGTGCGGACGAATCTCTGAAGACCTTTGCGCGACGACGGGCGGCTGACGCGAACTCGAAGCGTGGTCTGTCGAAGGATGGCAAACCGATGCTTGGCTTTCGCGGCGTGCGCGATCTGCCGCTGACGGGCAACCGGGATTGATATTGACTTATGCCGTCGGTTGTGGCATGATTTATTTCTTGTTTTTTTCGCGGTAGCGGGCGATTAGCTCAGTTGGTTAGAGCACTACCTTGACATGGTAGGGGTCGGAGGTTCGAGTCCTCTATCGCCCACCAGCAAAAAGCATCAAAAAAGGCCGTTTTTTCTTAGGAAAAGCGGCTTTTTTGCTTTTTCGGCATGCCTCCCCGTTGCCCTTGCAAAACGGTGAAACATGACGGAAACGGAAGGCAAATAACACACACAAACACACACACACAACACACACAGCCCAAGCGGGCGGGCCGATAATTATTTTTTTCAATGGCGGCGCGCGGTGTTGAATCGCCGGCCGGAGAAGCAACGGCGGAGGACCGCCGTCTCCAGGGTGGTGGCTGCGTTTAAGATACGCTTTCGCGTAGTCGACCTCCAAATTTCACGCCAACGAGGTTAACATCCGGAACGGATTTTTTCCAGCAAAGCCGCGGCGGCTGCGCCGGGATCCGGCGCGGCGGTAACCGCTGTAACCACGGCAATCGTGCGGGCGCCGGCTGCCAGTAGATCCGGGATATGCCGGTCCTTGATCCCGCCCATGACGGTGAATGGTATGTTTACCAGCGGCGCAATCCGACGCAGCCCTTCCGTGCCCAGAAACTCATCGTTCCAGCTTTTGGTTCCCGTCGGGAACAAAGGTCCGATATTGACATAGGAAGCGCCGTCACGTTGTGCCGCAACCGCTTCCGTGACGTTGTGTGAAGATGCGCCCACGATCAGATCCGGCCCCAGGCGGCGTGCCGCGGCGAGCGGCAGATCGTCAGTTCCCAAATGAACGCCGTCGGCCCCGACGGCAAGCGCGATGTCGACGCGATCGTTGATGATCAACAAAGCGTCGTAACGGTCCGTCATGGTGCGCAACCGTTGAGCCAGCTCTGTTAGATGGCGGACGCTCATGGTTTTCTCGCGTAATTGCACAAGCCGGACACCGGCTTCAAGTGACGATTGAACGATTGTTTCCGTGGAACGTCCGGCGGAATGCTCGCTGGATGTTACCAGGTATAAGCCGGCATTGCGGAACCGTTGCATACGGTGATTGTGTAGATTATGGCTCATGAATTTCCCTGGTATCGAGCGTTACCTTTGTTGCGCGGGGCAGCCCGCGCCAGTATCGCGATACACCGCGTCGCTGTTTTTGAGAACCGGCCAAAATCCTCTTGCCCGTATGGCGCCGGTAAATGTTTCGATATCGCGATCGTCATTGACTTGGAATTGTCCCGTGGCGTTGTCCGCGGATAATTGCGGACGGTACCCTCCGACGGTGGTGCGGCTGGCGACACTCATCCTGGTAATACCAAGACCGGCCAGATTGTCGCGTATGGAAGGCGCTTCGCGGGTGGACATTACCAGCGGTACATCCGGAAAATAGATACGCAAAGCCAGCACGATTTGCACCAGCATCCGGTCATCAACCGGATTTGGTGGTTGGAAGCCGCCGGCTTCGGGCCTGATGCGCGGAAAGGAAATCGAGAAACCGGCGCGCCACCAGCGGCGTCGCAGGCGCTGTAAATGCGCCGCAAGCGCCATGATTTCGGCTGTCGCGGGCGCCAGACCCAGTAGTACGCCGAGACCGACGTTGCGCATGCCGGCTCTTAAAGCATTGTCCGGCGCCGTCAAACGGGCATGATAATCGCGTTTGGGACCCCATCGATGCATATCGGCATATACTTTCTCGTCATAGGTCTCCTGGTAGAGCGTTAGTCCGGTGCAGCCGGCATTGACCAGGCGTGCATATTCGGAGGAAGTCATGGGAAACACCTCGACGGTCACGGCATGGAAACGTTCGGCGGCTTCACGAACGGCGTGTTCGACGTAATCGATGCCGACCTTCTCGCTGCGTTCGCCGGTAAGCAGTAGTATTTCCTGGATGCCCATGGCCGCTATCGCCGCCATCTCGGCTTTTCGTTCTTCACGGTTCAAAAAGCGGCGGGGTCGTTGTCGGTCGGCGGCGAAACCACAATAACGGCAGCCACCGCTGCAATAATCCGATAAGTACAACGGGGTATATAAAGCGATCGTATTGCCGAAATGGCGTCGGGTTAAAGTACGTGCGCGCTGTGCCATGTTTTCCAGCATGGTGTCCGCGGCCGGCGAAAGCATTGCGGCCAGGTCGCGGGCGCCTGGTTGCTCACGATGAATGGCGTGGGCAACATCGTCTGTTGAAAAATCGGCAGTGGAAATGGTTTGCATATTGTTTATCGTGCCAGAAACGCAGTCAGCGGGCTGGTTGCCTGAGCCGTATCGCTGCGACCCATGAGTCCGGCCTGGAATGCGCGTCGTCCTGCGCGTACGGCCTGGGCAAAAGCCTCGGCCATGGCGCCCGGATTCGCGGCGGCGGCAACGGCGCTGTTAACCAGGACCGCGTCGCAGCCCATTTCCATGGCTGCCGCGGCTTCCGATGGCGCTCGTAATCCGGCATCGACAATGACGGGAATGTTGCTGTTTTCGATGATCAATCGCAGCAAATGTGCCGTCGCCAATCCCTGTCCGCTGCCGATGGCTGAGCCCAGTGGCATGACCGCCGCGCAACCGATTTCTTCCAGTCGCTTGGCCAATACGGGATCGGCCGGCATGTAGGGTAAAACGCTGAAGCCATCGGCAGCCAGCTCGCGTGCGGCAGTGAAGGTTTCGATAGGATCCGGCATCAAATGATGCGGATTGGGATGAATCTCGAGCTTGACCAAGCCGTGTCCCGTAAGCTCGCGCCCGATCCGTGCCGCCAAAACCGCTTCGCGGGCATTCATGGCGCCGGACGTGTTCGGCAGCAGAAATAAATCCGGTAGACGAGAAAGCGGTCCAAACAGGTCATCATCGCGATTTTCACGGTTGAACCGTCGAATGGATGCCGTGACCAGTCCGCTGCCGGAACGCTGCACGGCATCGACCATAGTCGCCACATCCGAAAACTTCCCGGTTCCCAGCAGTAACCGCGACGCAAACGAATGTTCTCCCAGTATCAGTAAGTCTGACATCGGGTTAGCCACCCCCCGCCAGCGTCAGGATATCAACACGGTCGCCTTCCCGCAGCCGATGGCGGGCTATGTCCGTCATCGGGACAACTTGTTCGTTGATGACCAGTGCGACCTTGTGGTCGCGCATATCCAGTTCCCGCAACAGGGATGGCAGTCGGTCATCCCCGGTATGAAGGTACTCTTCGCCGTTAACCTTGAGATTCATTAGGTGTAGTGCCTTATCTGCGCGTTGCCGCCATAAAAAAAAGAAACCGTGAGCCGCTTACTAGCGCGATCTCCCTCGCCCCTTGGGAGAGGGCAGGGTTAGGGTTGGCGAAGCCATTAGTTTGTGTCCGCGTTACGGTCTCGTTCCTTGATCAGATCCCGCAAACGGGCAGCTTCCTCGTAATCCTCTTTTTCGACGGCCTTGGTCAACTTGGATTTAAGTTTATCTGTTTCGGAACGTTTATCCGGAATTTTGGTCGCGGTCTTTTCACTGTCTTTGTCTGGATCCTGTAATGCGATACCCGCCGCTTGCATGACCGCGGGGGCCACGAAAATTGGGGCCTCGCAACGTATAGCCAGCGCAATTGCATCGCTGGGCCGCGCATCGACCACAAGCTCTTTGTCGTCGCGATCAAGGATCAGACGCGCGAAAAACGTGTTGTCCGTAAGTTCTGAAATCTCGATACGTTTCAAATGGGCGCCCAGCGGTTCCAACAGGTTCAGCATCAGATCATGCGTCAACGGTCTTGGAACGGCGATGCCTTCCATGCGAATCGCAATGGCCTGTGCTTCAGGATTACCGATAAATATCGGTAGTGTTCGCTGATCTTCACTGCTCCTTAGCAGCACGACAGGCCCCTTGTTGGATAACGACAACCGGAAAACCGATACCGGAATCATGATGTATTCTCCTTCCTGATTACGGTATTATACAAAAATACTTGGCGGAATGCAAATACGGCTGCGGTATTCCGCGCGGCCCTTGGCGCCGGGACGCAACCGGAACAAGGCGCCGGCTTGCGGGTCGTCCGGATCATGATCCATACCGGCGGCCGACGTGGCATACAAATCACAGAGGTCTTTTCCCCCGAAAACGACGCTACTGATTTTGCGGGCCGGCATGGGGATTTGCTCCGTGATCCGGCCCTGGGTGTTATAGCGCACAATACGTCCACCACCCCAGCGTGCCGACCAGATATGATCCTCGCTGTCCACTGTCATCCCGTCGGAGCGTCCCAGCGTGGCGGCGTCGGTGGCGTTGGTTTGCGAGAAGAGGGTGCGCCTGTCGATTTTCCCGGACGTTCGATCATAGGCGAAACGATAAATGCGTGCGGCGCGGGAATCGGTAAAGAACATCGTCTGTTCATCGGCGCTGAATCCCATTCCGTTGGGGGTGCCGTAACCATCAGCGACAAGATGCCATGAGCCGTCAAGGTCGATCCGGTAAAGCCGGCCGTTGGTTCCTTCACCCCAGGACATGGTTCCGGCGAAAACGCGGCCGTATGGATCGGCTATAACGTCGTTGAACCGGGTTTCCTCAAGTTCAGGAATGGATTCGATGATGGTGTCGGTAATATGGCCGTGATGAAAGCGGACTACGTTACCGCGATCGCGAAACAACAACAAGGCGCCGTCCGTCTGCAACGTAAAACCGCCGACCGGCCGATCCTCGTAGCACATGTCATGGTGGTTTGTGGCGGGATCGAAACGGTATAGCCGTCCGGACGGTATATCCGTCCAGTACAAAAGCTGCTCGTCGGCATGCCACAATGGGTTCTCTCCCGTGGCGCAACGGGTCGGAGCGACGGTTTCAACGTTGATATGGATCATATCGTTTCAACAGATACTACTTTATGACCTTCAAACGGAGAGCCTCTTTTTTAACAGAATTCATGGCTTCCAATTATCGGCCAGTTTTTGCAACCCGGCGAGCACGTTGGCGGGAATTCGGATCTGCATTTTCCGGGATCCTTCTTGCAGGTAGGTTGCACCGGTAACGGGTTCCATGTTCTCCAGGACGGTCCAGTCATTGATCGTAAGCTGATGTTGTTCCTTTTCAAGTTCGCGCTGGATCATGGCGGCGAGCGCGGAAACGTTGAGATGTCCGACCGCAGCCATACCGGGTTCGTAGCTCGTGAACAAAGGATGCGCGTCAGTCGGTTGGGTTGTTGCCACATGTTGCGCAAGAACGTTTACCGGGGTATCCATTGTCAGCAACACGTACGGTCCGAACGATACCAGTTCATAAACGTTTGTTTGCTGCATTGCCGCGATTGCTTCTTCTGGCAGCAGTGATGCGTCGTCATCCGTCGGGGCATACGTTATGGTGAACCGGTGAATAGGTTGGTCGATCGATGTCGCGGCAACGGTTTCGGTTGTAACCTTGCAATCGATGCCGAGCATGCGATACAAATGGGCATACGCGCCGGTTTGGAACATAAGCGGAATTTGGTGTTTAAGCAAGCGGTGCATAGCGATCGGGTTCTCGGCCAGAATAATGTATTCGGCCGCCACGGCGGCATGTTCCGTTTCGCCGCGGGCCGCGGAGCGCATGCTCGTGGCAACGGTGGTGCGTCCACATTCACGGATGTTTTCGATCAAATCATCCAGTTGTCCGGCGGGCTCGGATCCCAGTGTTGCTACGACAGGCCGCAGTACGTTACGCATGATTTTCAGGGTCGGGTTCCAATCGGCCACCGTTTCCTGGCTGATGAAGATGGCTTGTTCGGTGTCCGGCAACAGCGACAGCAGGTCGGGCGCCGTCAACGGTCCGCCGCTGAAGCAGTCTGCCAGATCGGTTTCCGGTTGGGCCTCCGAAGTCAAGGATACTTGCAATTGCTCGCCGTCTACGCCGATGTCGAGCGTCAGAAAGCGGGATTGATCCAGCGCATCGAAAATCATTGTGGATACAGAGTTGATTGTTTCGGATATAAACTGCACCGCTTGCGGATGTTCGGCGAGGGCTGGTTGCTGCATTAAGCCGATACCGATAAAACCCTGCGCCCCCCGGAAATACATTTTGGCGACCGGCCCGTAGTTTTCCCAGATACGGTGCAGATTCAACGATGCCGATAAGTCGCCGTCCATAGGTGCCTGTGCAATCTTCAGAAGTTCGGCCGATATGGGCGAGACGGCAACCAGATCGGAATGTTTCCAGGCAAACAGCGTGGATTGCGGCGATCCATCGACGGAAGTATAATGCGATGGCAACGCTGAATCCGATGGGGTAGTGTCGGAAGCCGACAGCGGTAGCAGAGCGGTGATGTTGGGGACTGACATGAGCGGATCCGGCTTCCAAGCAAACAGCGCGGCGTTGCCGTCGGGCTGGGCACGTTGCGGATTGATTCCGGCATCCAGCATGGCTTCAGTCAGCATGTCGGTATCGAATGCGGGATCGACGGCTTGCACAAACCTTCCCAGACGATCTGGCAAAGTATGCAGATTGCGAAGGCGTACGAGCCCCAGCAGATTCGGCTGATTCATGGGAATGGGCGCTTTTGCGATGGCGACCGGTTCCGCCGGCAGCGAGGCAGGAATCGCCAGTGTTGTTTTGACGAGCACATCTGGTTCAACCGGTGGGACCGGTTCCGGCGCCCGGCGTGTGACGGCAATCATGATCAGCAGGGCAATCGCAATAACAACCACGAGAAAAGCCTTCTTTTTCCCGGTGCCGGGAGATGGTTGTTGCGGAGTTTCGGTTTGTGTTGACTTGTCCATAGCGTCTCCTTTTTTTTTGGTGGGTTGGATGGTTTGGTTGCGTAACGACGCTAACGTTCGTGGCGTTGTGTGGATTCGACTTGGTTGGCTATCCAGGGATAAGTCCGGCGAATACCGTCTTCGAGACTGAAACGTGATCGCCAGCCCAGGGAATAGATGCGTTCGTTGCTGAAATTACGCGATTGAACGCCGACCGGTCCCTCGATGTGCCGGATATTGATTTTCTTATTGGCGACCTTGGCGACGGTCTGAGCCAGCTCATCTACACTGACATACTGCGGACATCCAATGTTGACGGCGCCGTGCAATTCCGATTGCATCAACATGAAAATGCCGTCGACCATATCGTCGACGTACGTATACGAGCGCACGGCGGAACCGTCGCCCCAGACATCGATGACGCCGTCGTCACCGGTCTCGGCAACTTTGCGGCAAAGCGCCGCGGGCGCTTTTTCGCGACCGCCCCGCCACGTGCCTTGCGGTCCGTAGCAATTCTGAAATCGGGCAATTCTCACTTGCGTTCCGAAACGTCGTTCGTATGCCAATGCCATGCGTTCGGCATAAAGTTTTTCCCAACCGTATTCGTTGTCCGGATTGGCCGGAATGGCCTGGTCTTCGCTCATCTCGGGTTCGCCCGGTTGCATGTCGCGATATACGCAAACCGAGGAAGAAAAGAAATAACGAGCGATTCCAAGCGTTGCCGCGGCATCAATCAGGTGAATGTTGATCAGGGCGCTGTTATGCATGATCTCGCATTCCGCCGAGTGGATGAAACCCATGCCGCCCATGTCCGCCGCCAATTGGTAGGTTTCATCAACGGCGCGACCGTTGACGGTCAGGGACTTGTATGCATTGACGGCTTCACGCAAATCCAGAATCAGAAACTCGTCCGCCGCCGTTGGCCCGAACTCGGGGTGTTTCAAATCAACACCACGAACCCAGTAACCTTCTTGCTTAAGCTTCTTGACCAAGTGCGATCCGATAAAACCGCCCGCACCGCATACCACGGCTTTTTTCATGTTCATATTCCCTTTTAAGTGACCATCGACAGCGGTAATACCATAAGTGATTTGGATGATATAGGCAAGTTATATTTATAAAAATAGATTGAATCAGGGCGCTTAGATGTTATTATGATCCGCGGTGATGCGTACGATGGAATCTATAAAAAAGTCACAGAAGGGACTCGACATGTCGCGTGCATTCGATACGGAATTGTATCTGGAACGTCAAACCGCGGCGATTCTGGAGAGGACCGATCAATCCGGGCAACGTTTATATTTGGAATTCGGCGGGAAACTGTTGTTCGATCATCATGCCGCACGGGTGTTGCCGGGATACGACCCGAATATCAAGATGCGGCTGTTAAGCCGGTTAAAAGACCGGATCGATATTATTCTGTGTGTGCATGCCGGTGATATTGAACGGCGTAAAGTCCGGGCCGATTTCGGGATTACCTACGACGCCGATACGCTCAAGTTGATAGACGATATCCGCGAATGGGATCTGGATGTGTGTGCAGTGGTGATCACGCGTTACGACGATCAGCCATCCGTGCGCACATTCATCAACCGCCTTAAAAGGCGGGGAATCAGGGTTTATACGCATCGATCGACCATCGG
>PWZG01000246.1 GCA_003567575.1 PVC group bacterium
ACGGATATGAATTGCTTTTGAATGTGCCGGGGATCGGCCGGATTCTGGCCATGACGATCATGCTGGAGACCGGTTTGATCGGTCGGTTCAAGGGGCCGGGCAACTACGCCTCGTACTGTCGTGCGGTGAAGACCGAGCACACCAGCAACGACAAGAAAAAGGGCGATTGTAACAGCAAGAGTGGCAACAAATACTTGTCGTGGGCCTATATCGAGGCGGCGAACTTTGCTGTTCGTTACAGTCCGGAGTTGCGTGCCTGGTATCAGCGCAAGGCGTCGCGGACCAAGCGGGTGGTGGCGCTCAAGGCGTTGGCCAACAAACTGTCGAAGGCCTGACCCCGCGAAGGCAAAAGACCGTCAAACAGGGGCCGCCGTTATCGCGTAAAAAACCAGCTAGCGAACCCCTCCCCAGTGTCTGAATTGCAGATGGGAATGCACCCTCGTGCTGGTCGTGGTCGAATCCGAAACCGCCTTGCGAATGTTGTAATCAGCATGAATTCTCACGTCCATTTTCATCCGACTTCTTTCCTGCTCGGGGTATTGTACCATCCGTCGAAATCGGTAAACGGTTCCAGTTCTCCGTCTTCCTGAAGAATCCAGTATCCTTTACGGTCCGTTAAGGTCAGAACCGGTCGGCCATCCTTTTTGCCTTTGAAATTGAACTTCACAAACGGAACAGGCGATATGGACTGATCGTTTGCACTAACCCAGATAGAACCAATATCTTCAATGGCTTTTACGTCAGCAACTGTCCCTCCTGATTTTTCAATTAAATGCTTGATTAATTTCAGGCATTTTTCAACAACCTCATTTGTGTCTTCCTGCTGCAGAACTAGAAACGTTTTGTTTTGGTCCCATTTCGCTGTGCGAATTGGTTCTTTTCCACAAATGCAACTAAAATACTCGTCATCTGTTTCATCTAGGATGCCTCTCCATCGCTCAGTTTTATACCATACAGCAAAGTGATCGCCTTCGCTGATATGAAGAATAGTTGGTTTTGAAAAGAAAAACTTCTTTCCCATAACCCTGAACTCTATTTTCCCGATTCCAGGCCTATAGCATCCAACGTAATTTCTAACTGCCAATTCGATATCACTCCATTCCAACCCTGATGCTACCCTCGCTTCTGTTGCCTGCATCACTGCCGTTACACAAAAACCTATCACTGCTCCAACTATACCCCCGGGGATAATACCTCCTATGCTTATCCCAACCAGGCCCAGAATAACTGGCCACATGTTTGAAATCATCTGATATAGGCTGGATGAAGCCTTTTTGTACTTCATGTTTGACACAGCCATATGGCAAACCCTCGCAGTTTTAGTTATGTTGTTAGCAATGTTCTATTGCAAATATTACCGCTACTTCTCATCCGACATCACAAAGTCAGCCTGATGCCAAACATTAGCGTTTCCCGCTGACCATGGATATACTTCATCACGGGGTTCGCGATAATGTCTTCGTGGAGAAGAGGAACGATAGATTCTCCAGGCTGCCTCTAACGCCGACCTTGCAATGCCGCCAGCATCATGTTGTATTTTCGACGGGCCACTCAAATACGCACCCGTTCCCGGAACAAATGCGCCTGCACCAGTGCGGGCAGCTGCGGGCCAAAACCCTGTCTCGAAATGAAACCACTGCATCACATTGCCAAGATGCACTTGTCCGCTTTCGTAAATCGGTTTTGCTCTGACAAACAAATCTCGCCCTTGCGTTCCTACCCATTTACTGCCAGCGACAACAACAGGTATGGCTTTATATTTGAGATATTTACCCGCAAAGAACAATCCAACCCCCGCCAAAGTAATCTCCTCCCCCCACGGATCCACATATATCACCGGATTATTCCCGAACGCAACATACTGGTTCAACCCACCGGCGATTCCGATAGGGTCGTTGGAGAGCCACCTACCGGTAACGGGGTCGTACCATCTGGCGCGGAAGTGATACAGTCCGGTGTCCCAGTCGTAGCGGCGGCCGTGGAAGAGATAACTGTTGCCGACCTGCGAGGCGCTGATGGGGTTGCCCGCGCCGTCAAAGGCGCTAACCACCCCGAAGGCGTCATAGGTGTAGGATTCGACGATATCGCCGGTTGCCGCATCGACCAGGGCATGGACCGTGCCGACATGGTCGGTAAGGTAGATGTATAGATTGGTCTGGCCGCCGTCGCAGGTCCGCATGGACATGATCCAGTCGATGCCGGGACCATGAGTGTAGGAACGCAGTACGTTGCCCGATTGATCGGTTTCCGCGCTGACATGCGCGCCCTCATACACCAGCCAGGCGGTCTGCTGGCCGTCGGATATCGAGGCCAACCGGCCGAGCGCGTCATATTGATAGCTGTTGGTCACCCCGCCCCTGGCAGCCTCGACCAGTTGATAACCACCGTTCCAGTCCAGCGTCAGGTCGCGGATGCCGGTAACGCAACCTGCCGTATTGTAATCGATCCCGGCCAACCGGTCGCCGGTAGTCACGCTGTAAGTGTTGGTCACGCCGTTGGCGCTATCCGAAAGCCGGTTGCCAACATTGTCGAAGGTGTAAGCGTACGAACGGACCGCCGTGCCGGTTGAGTCGCGCACGGTCTTGGTAAGCAACCAGTCGAGGTTATCGTCATACGTGTAATCGATCCAGCCGCCGGTCTCGTTGGTGATCGACGATATCCGGTCGTAACCGTCATAGGCGTATTGAAATTCTTTCAACGTGTTATTCCCGCTGTCGGTCCATCGCATGCCGGTGACCCTCCCGATCGCATCATGGGTGAAGTTTAACACAATCCCGCCGGGAAAGTCCACCTCCTCGATCTGGTCGTGCGGATCGTGGTCGAATCCGAAATCGCCGTGAGGGCCGCTGACGGATTCGAGCCGCCAGTCGGCGTAGCTGTTGGTCCATGCGCCGGCCGCGTTGATGTAACCGGACGGCAGACCGCCGCCGTCATAAGAATAGCTGGTTGCGGACGCCGTCCCCGGGTTGCCGACCGAAACCGGCTGGCCGGCGGCGTTATGCGAGATGCCGACCGAACCCAGCGCGTTGGCGGCGGAGGTCAACCGTCTGGCGGCCGTGTAGCCGAAGGTATAGGTCTGGCCGGGATAGACGACCGAGGTCGGCAACCCGTTGTTGTTGTAACTCATGGACACTTGCGTGCCGTCGAAACGGGTGATCGCGTCGGTGTAACCGCCGACGGTATAGCTGATGCTCATTGACTGGCCGAGAACGTTCTGGATGCTGACCGGCCGGTATTGGCTGTCGAGCACATAGCTTTCCACACTCCGGTCAAGCGCGTCGTTGATGGCGACAACCTGCATTTGATCTTCGTAATCGATGGTGAGCAGGTCGATGCCGCCGCGGCTGACCTGGGTGAGATGGTTGCCGGGATTGTAGCTGAAGTGCGTCGTGCGCCCGCCGCGGTCGGTATGACTGAGCGGAACGGAACGCGCGTTGTAATCGAAACTTTCGCTGCCGCCGTCCGGATACGATACGCTCAGCACCCGGCCGAGCCGGTCGACGTCCATGTCGATGCTCCGTCCGCTTGCGGTAACCTGGGTTACATGATGCCAGTCGTCGCGCGAATAGCTCACTTCCGGCCCCCAGGACGGGTTGACGGATGAAGGTGCGTCCATTTACGTGAGCGCCAGAGCATAAAGCACAATCTGTCCACCTTGACGATTATTTTGAACAGCAATGTCCGCCGTAGGCGCTCCTGAACTACCTTTTCCAGGCACCAGGCAGCAGATAAGTGTTAATCCCGCATTTCTTCATCAGCAGGCTTATCAACTATCAATCGTTTTTTGACGGCATCGGTCAGTTCGTATTCATTCCATTCCTTGAATCGCGCACGTTCTTTGCGCCAATCGGCGATGAGGGTTTCTCTGTCTATATCGCCCAATGGTCCCCACAGATCCATAAGATTGCGCCTGCCTCGGGGAGTTAACTTGTCATAATGCTCAGTCAAAAAGTCCATGTAGGCTATGTGCCGGCCAATAAGATTTTTTATGCGTTCTAGGTGTTGTGCTATGGCTACGTCATCGAGGTTTCCAATGTTTAATCCATTCGGTTCTAACTGATACCCCAATCCAGCATAAGGGTTACGAAGAGATAAGACACTCATGTTGCCTAGATTATGCATAGTCAATGCAGGAATGTCTGTTGTCCGCCTGATTTCCCTATTAGTCATAATCCACTCTGCTCGTATTAGTTTCCCCTCTTTTACATCCCCCTTTAATATTTTTTCTATTTTGAGTATTCTACTAGCTACATTAACATTCTTTGACAATTCCCGTTTCTTCCACTCATCACGTTGTTCTCTTGAAAGGGGATTCATGTGATTGATTCGGGTCGTCCGTTCGTATATACGTACCTTCCTTTCCCAATTTGTTTTAGCCTCTTTTATCTCCTCCTCTGTACGATCAACTATACGTCTATCGATATCAACAACTTGCGCTACAATAATAATATCAACATGCCGATTGTTAATTCCCGACATCACAATGGGCGATGGTCGTGGGCGACGCGCATGACTATTTGATCCAATCATAATTAAATTCAGCCCGATTAACAGGACAAGCCACTTATTCATAACAATGCTCCTTACGGTATGGTTCGAACTCTAATTTCGTTCTTGTGAATGACTTCATCCATTTCGCTTACGGTATATTGCGGACCGTCCAACTCGTTGTTGATTTGCAGTTCCGGTCCGTTCGGGTCAGCTTCGTAGACAGTCCAATCCATGATTTCGGGGTAAAACATCTGACCTCGTATTCGTATATCAGCGCCAGGAGGAATAGGATCACCTTCAAATATTAACGTGACTTCTCGATAATTATCATAGTCATCACGTTTTGGCGCGGGATTCTTTACTATTTCCGTATGACTCCATTCCAAGCCATTTACAGTAAGTCTTTTACCTTCAGATGCCTGTCCCATAGATAGGTTTTGCTGATCACGTCTTAAATAATGGGCTCTGGCCTCTGTCCATCCATCCGGATCTTGAAATGTAGCCGAGGTCACTCGAATGGCGCCGTCGTTGCCGCCATTACCGGTAATGTTGGTATTATTGTCAGGATGCACCTCCGCTTCAAGCAGCACTTCGCCCCCCGCCCCGGTGTTGCCTGCTGTATGAACCAGTGAGAAAGCGTGGCCAATTTCATGGAAAACGGTCGCCGCATTATTGAGGCCGGCATCATCGAACGAGCCACCCCACGCAGATTCGACTGGTCCCGCAAGAGTCGTGCTGATTTCTATACAGTGCGAGCCTACATAAAATGAGTGAACTCTACCATAATACGCATTGGTAGCGGTATCTCGAAGATGTAAGGCATTCTGTATCCTGTCAATCCCCAATCCGCAATGGGTATTGATGCGTTTGTTGTGATACGTGAATCCATCAGGCTGGTCTTCCGGTAAATCCTCTTCCTGGATGTTGTGCCAAGCGATATTGAAATAAGGTGCCGGAGTCGTATCCATGGCAAGATCGCCAGCCGCACCAGGGCGGACTGAGGATTCATGATATACAAATACATTCTTTACCAATGGGCCTGCAATGCGCGTGCCGGCATCAGGACACCCCTCGTAATCCGGCAGCTCATAAGCGAGCGGCAACTCATCCGCCCGGAAAACCTGCGCATCGCCTCCTACGTTGGGGTCGGGGGTTATCTGAAAACCCCGGTATTCCTCGAATGCGGTGAAGCCGTCGCCCTTTTCGTGGTGGACGTCTTGGTCCTCCCCCTGCAAATCGCCGGTCTCAGTGTCTTGCAATCCGCAGCGTATAATTCGATCAGGGCAAACACCAGGCGCGTTCCTGAACCGCCTTTTCCAGGCGTCAGGCAGCAGGTCGCCATCCGAATCCATGGGAAGCTCCATCAGGACAAGCGGCTGGCCGGGCAGATTGTCCATGGTCGCCTGCACCACCACGCGTCCGCCCCAGTCCTTGACGTACAACTCGCGAGTGACGTCTCCTTCCTCAAAGTCGGCAGGATCGGTAGGACCCTTATTGTTGCCGCTCTCGTCAAAAGAATAATCCTCGTTATCAATTCCAGCCGTCCCGGGACGCGGTGCATTGTTGCAGTGTCCCGGCAGACTGGAAACGTTTCGCAGTTGGAATGCCAGTTTCAGGTTATTGGCCAGACGTTTGGGAGTGATGCGCGCGACTATATCAACCGTTTCCGGATCGGCATCCGTTCCCTCCGGCAGAAAGGCATCAAGTCCCGTGTCTTCATCGTCGATCCTCAGTTCGAGAGCCGGACATTCCGCATAAGCCTCGCGGCTTTGCGAACCGGCGGGTGCCGCTACTTCGAGTCGTTCGGCTGTTTTGACATCGGTCACGGCAATAAGGGCGCCGTCATCGTGCTCGAATTCGATCATGGGCATTACAGGCGCCGCATCGGGCACCTCCGGGGCGTTTTGCACCCATCGATTCACCGTTCCGGCCAAGAAGGGTCCATAACGATAGTTGGCGCCCCACAGTTCGCGTTTCATTTCAACATCCTGCTTGGTGAACAAGACATTGTTGTTGGCCTCCCTGCTTTTCATCGTTGTCGTGAACGATTCCGCGTTCCAGTCTTTGAATGGATTGTGATAAAGGACATAATATCGCGGCGGCGCATAATCCGCAAGCGTGGGAACATTATTGGCTGGGGCCGGATCGAATTCGAAGTCTTGTATGCGAATATCATCGCCATCCTCAAACATTTCTCCCATAATGCGTACATTCGCCGAGGCAAAAGAAGCATTTCCAAGCTGGTTTCGAGCTTCAGTTATTACCATCTGCATCGCGACGGTAACTATCTCGGGATTGGCTCTGGGTTGCGAATAATAGGTGGTCGCTATTGTCGCATCATAAGGGGACCCTGGCCTACTGCGATTATTCCAATATGCCCGTAGATCGGTTTGGGTGGGGATCAGATCGAGATCAATTGTATGATCGAACTCGGCCAGGAACGGGAGAGGCGGATTGTTGGCTGGGCGGTTTATGGTAATGGCCGTGTCCGGCACCTCATCGCCGTTGATTTCGAGGGATAAGCCGACTTCATCCAGGGTATCGCCTGCAATGAGATCGGCGATATAATCACGTACCGTACCCTGTACACGGATACGAGTCGGGTGGTCAGCATCTCCGGTATATGTGACATTGGTGATCGCAACTATTGGACGCGGATAGCCGTTGGCAACAGAAAGAATCGGTGGCGCCGGGTTGCCTTCGGGAATGACTCCGGCAGCCTTGTACAGGGAGGAGTCATTTTCCATTGCCGCAACGATCTCCATACCGACAACCGGCTTTATGATTTCCAGATCGATTTCCTCATTGCGCCCGCGCAGCGCGCCGTTGTACTCAACAAATATTGCGGCAATGTCCTCATTGTTTTCAGGATCGTCATCGTCATCCAACGGCAGTCTACCCCGTACCCCCATAAGTGACGGCGCATTTTCAGCAAGCTTATACAGATGATACTCGTCGTCATCCGGATCGTCGCTGACCCGAGTCAGTGTAAGCGAGCGGGTCAACGACGGGAATGATGCCTCCGGCTCGGGTTGTTGTATTTCCTGTTCCGCAAAATCGAGACCACGAAATTCTACTTCCACTGTTTCGCCTGCGGATCCGTGCATGCCGAGGCGCGGCTCATACAAACGTGTGGCCGTTGCTTCGGAAACATCAGCCTCCGTGCCGGATTCGATGAACGTGGCAATTGTGTCTTCCTGCCAGTCTTCGTAAAGCAGAAGTCCTTTGACAACGGCGGAGACTTCGCAGATCGGATCGCCTTCAGAGGGATATCGCACTGTGGGGCTCCGCCCCAGCCCGGCCTTTATCCTTGTGTTGCTGACGGCTTCCGGAACGTCTCCGGGCAACCGTAGATTCTCGGGACACAAAAACAAATTCGTTGAAACGAATTTGTGTGTATCAGGATTTCGCGTCAACGTGATTGTTTTTTCTTCCACACCGGTGTCCAACAACACATCGACTTCGTCTTCGTCATACCCCGCATGCCGGAGCCGTATTCTAAAACGGTTATCCTCCAAAAATCCGGCTTCGTTTTCCGGTTCCTTCGGCACGCCGTCATATTCGAGAACCGTTCTGCCAGTTATAACGAAATCATCGTCACGCTCGACCGTAATCAGGACGGCGTCACGGCCCAGATTGGAAAGACTGTTTGTAGCCAGCACCTCAATCAATGTGTCATTGCCGCTCAAAGTCATTGAATAACTGAACGTTCCTGTAAAAGGACCGCTGTCATCGGTTCCGGAACAGGTTTGCGTAACCGAAGAAAGCGTGTCGTTCACCAACACCCCGCCTATGGGTGCGAGGTAATCCTTAACTGATCCGGACACCGTTACATCAACACTCTCCTCGGTTTCGGGATTGGCGATGGAATCAAGCGTAATAATGGGTCTGGGATTAAAAAGCGGTAGAATGGCGGTTTCGTCAACTTCTTCACATTCAATGAATTCCAGTTGAATCACCGTCAGATTGGTGCTCGGCTCGCAGATCAGTTCGCCATTGACACTGAACTCGACGGTTAATTCCTCGGCGTCTTCCACGGAAGCGCTGGCGCTGGCTTGTTTGCCGGTCACGGTCACGGTTTGCTGATTGTAGGCTCCGACGATGTCCAGATTATTTGTGTCGCTGACGCTCCAGGTAAATGTCCCCTGAACGTTAGTCGGTGAAACCACGGCGGTATATTCCTTTGTCCCGCCGACGCAGATCAGGTCGCCCGGTTCGTCTTCGGTCTCGATTTCCACCTCGACGATGGTGAATTCCACGGTTCCGGAATTCGTCTCATGCTCCGCTTCCGTGGCCGTGACGCGCACTTTCCCGAAGGATGAGGGGGTAAATACCACCGTGTCCCCGGTTTCCGGATCGAAACTGCCATCGCCATTGTCATCACAAATCGATTCCACGCTCCAGTTCGATTCGATCAGCTCGTAGTTCTGATGCGGAAATTCATCGGTAACCAGCCAGGAACTCAAGGTAACCGTCTTGTGAATGCAAAGATAATCCGGCGCGCCTTGAACGGAAATATTCGTACTTACCGCCATGTCGCCCCATTGATGTTCGGCAATCCCTTCAGCTTTACCGTGAAGCTCCTCGGGGCCTTCGCCTTCACCGTCACCATTGCCCGCGTCGGGAACCCATGTGCAGTCGACTGTTACGGTCACCG
>PWZG01000243.1 GCA_003567575.1 PVC group bacterium
GTCATCAAACGTCGATAGATAAAGAAAAAACGGCGTTTAACCGATTTGGGCGCGGCATCAGGGAAGAGTAACGGAATCACGTCATGAATGGTGACAACCGCTTTGATACGGCCGTGCCGATGTCTGGGAAATGCCGGTAACGGAATCAGATAATTGGTTGAGTGAAACACGTCGATTCCTTCCCGGCGCAAACGTCCGGGCAGCCTAAGCTGTCCCCATGGACTGAACAGTTCGAACGGCAACATCACGGCGCGACAGTTAGCGGCCGCCGTCGTGATGGCCGGATCGTTCATAATACGGTCGCGACAAACGGGATCATGAAAAAAAAGGGTATAGTTGTTTTCCGGTACGTACACCGCCAGTGCCCGGATCAGGGCGGCGGTATAGGCGCCGATTCCCGATGTTTCACGAAATATCCAGCGGGCATCGATCCCGATATTCATGTCAGGACACTCCGGTAAATATCCCAGGTGCGCCGGGCCGTCTCGGACCAGCGGTAACGCGCGGCATGTTGCCGGCCGGTACCGCGCCGGACGGTGCGTCGCGCATCGTTTTCCCGCAATAGATCGCTTACCGCAGCCGCCCAGATACCGGCATCCAACGTTCCCGGCCGCACCACCGCCGGCGTATCCAGGATTTCCGGCAGCGAACCGCCGTCGGAACTAATCACCGGTGTCCCGCACGCCAGCGCTTCCAGCGGCGGCAATCCGAATCCTTCATAAAAAGACGGAAACAAAAACGCGTCGGCGCCGCTGTACAGCGCGGGCAATAAGGATTCCGGCACATGCGACAAAATACGGATATCCGCCGCGCGCGGCGATTGCCGCAATCGTTCCAGAATGGATTCCGTCCGCCATCCCGGTGCGCCGGCAATCGTCAGGACGCCGTCGTACGCGGCGCCCAGCCGCTCGAAGACATCCGCCAGGAACGCGTGGTTCTTGCGCGGTTCCAAGGTGCCGACCGTCAGCAGATAAGGGCGATCCAACCCAAGCGCCGTTCGCATCGCGGAAACATCCGCCGCATCCGCCGGATGAAATCCGGATTCCACGCCAAGATGGGTCACGTGAATACGGGCGGGATCGATGGCGAGGGCGTCGGCGATTTCGGTGGCGCTGAAATGCGAAATGGTAATAATCGCGTCGGCACGCGCCAGGGAACGCGGAATCATGGCGGTAAGATGCCGTAAATTACGTGGTTCCGCGAATTGCGGGAACCGCAAAAACGAAATATCATGGATCGTCGCAACCGACCGTCCACGACGCACCGGCGGCACTGTGAAGTTGGGAAAATGATAGACATCGGCCGGTCCGGCAAAAACCGAAAAATCCGGATAGGATATCATGCGCCAGGCAGCATTCATCCAGCGACCGGGCAGCGCGCGTGACGGCCGGACCACCGTTCCGGTAATTCGTGGCGGTTGGGCGTGGCGGCGGAAATCGAAGTAAAAAAGACGCACCGTGCTGCCGCCGTCGGCGGCAGCCAAAGGACCCAGATGATCAATCAAGCGGCGCGTATAGCGGCCGACACCCGCCGTTTGCGTGACGCCCGCCTGGAAGTCGATACAAATATCCATGATGAAGTAAAACGATTGCAATGAAAACGGAATCGGTTAGAATAGTGGCACAGTCACACAAAAGTTGCAAGCAGGGAGAACGATGAGTCAGCAATTTCAAGATCTTAAAGCCTCCGAACTCTATTGCCCGCGCTGCCGGACCGCGCAACCGGTGCGGGAAAAACTGATGCTGGTCCTGCCGCACGGCGAATTGCATGAATACCGTTGCCGGGTATGCGGCGAATCGGTCGGCACCCGCGAGGCGCAACGCGATGTGCAACTGGTGTTACCACGATGAGCGGTTTGTTTATCGTGGGAACCCCGATCGGCAACCGCGGCGACATGACGCCGCGGGCTCTCGAAACGTTGCGCGCGGTCGATCAAATCCTGGCCGAAGATACGCGCCGTACCCGACCGTTGCTGAGCGCGTTCGACATCCATAAACCGGTGCGATCATGCCATGGATTTAACGAATCCGCGATTTTAGGCAACGTGCTGATGCGATTGCGCGACGGCGAATCCATGGCGTTGGTCACGGATTCCGGGATGCCGGCGGTCAGCGATCCGGGCGCCCGTCTGGTGACGGCCTGCCGGCAGGCCGGCATTCCGATACACGTCGTGCCCGGACCTTCGGCGGTTACCGCCGCCATTGCCGCCAGCGGATTCGGCGGGCATGGATTCGTTTTCGCCGGATTCGCGCCTCGGAAAACCGGCGCGCGACAACGGTGTCTCGAATCGTGGAAGGATGCGAAATTACCCCTGGTGTTTTTCGAGGCGCCACATCGTTTGCGGCAATTCCTGACCGATGCCGCCGCCGTCTTGGGCGATCGTGATCTGTATGTGGGCCGGGAATTGACCAAGAAATTCGAGGAACACTACTGGGGTTCAGCGGCGGACTTATTGCAACATTTCGCAAAACAGGCGCCCCGCGGCGAATTCGTCGTGGTTGTAGCGGCATGCCGCTGAATACGGCATGAATGATCGATGAAGCGGTTGACTTTACGCGCGAAAAAGGATATAGTTTTAACTGATGTGTTACTTGGGGCAAACGGAAACAAACCTTCAACCTGATGAATTTACACGCATTTATGCAAACGTTATCCATAGGCACAAAGGAGGTATCCGGTCGCGACCGACGGTCTCGATGCTTGCCTTTGATGATGACGGCGGCCGTCATACTGCTGTTGTCGGGGTCCGTTGCCGATGCGTCGTCCAGAGCCGTTGAATTCGAGCCGTACCAGATTATTCTTGACCGGGAACCATTTGGTGCGCTACCGCCTCCACCGCCAGATCCTCCCTCGGATCCTGATCCGGAACCGCCGCCGCGCCCCATCCGGCCGGAGGAATCGTTTGCACGCAACTTGCGGTTAACGTTTATTGTGCGAGAAGAAAGCGGCGCCATACGCATTGGTATCGTGAACGAGCGCGACAAAAAGAACTATTTTATGCAACGTGGCGATATTGAAGACGGCATCGAATTAATCAGTGTCGATTACGATAAAGAACGCGCATTGCTTCGATATGAAGACGAGGAAGCCTGGTTATCGATGCGCGGCGACCCTCTGGAAGCCGGTCGCGTGGGCAGCATGCCGCCGCCCCCGCGGTCTGGAGATTCTGAACCGGTATCGCGATATCGCCGGCCGCGCACCACGGAGCCGTCGCGGACTGCGTTGACGCGCGAAGAATATGAAAAAACCCGCAGTGAACGGCCGGCGCCGCAACCGCCGCGCGCCACCTTGGCACGTGCCCGTGCCGAGCGTGAAGACATGCCCGACATACCTCCTGATGCCACGCCCGAAGAGCGCAGGCAAATTTTACGGGAATACAATTTGGAACTGATTCGTGCCGGCGGCGCGAAAGGGCCGCCGTTGCCGATTCAATTAACGGAAGAAGAAGACGCACAACTGGTGAATGAAGGCGTCTTGCCTCCCTAGGAATTAAGGTGACGCTACAAAATGAAAGGATTTTCAATGATACGTTTCTTGCCACTATGCTTGTTATTCGCCTTGGCAGCCGGTACGGTGCGGACGGGACAGGCCCGGGAGACGGATCGCTTGAACGAATCCGGCAATGCGCAGACCATGGTTTCCCAGGGAACCCACGGACAATTCCGGGACGGCAGCCAATATCGCGGTACGGTTGACGGCCGCCATATGCATGGCAGCGGAATATTGATACAACCGGACGGCGCCCGCTATGAAGGCGAATGGCATCGCAATAAACGGCAGGGTCTGGGGATTCAAACGTTTCCCGACGGTCAACGTTACGCCGGATACTGGCATGCCAACCGGATGCACGGACGCGGAACATATCAATACAGCAACGGCGAATATTATCAGGGTGAATGGTTCAACGGTCGCCGTCATGGTACGGGACGCTATACCTATTCCAACGGCGACACCCTGGAAGGCGTATGGGAGAATGATCGTCTGGTCAAGGGAACCGGACGGTTCACGTTCGCTGACGGTTCCGTCTACGAAGGCGAATGGGCCAACGACCACATGCATGGGCAGGGCGCTTACAGGCGAAAGGACGGCCGGGTGCTTCGGGGGCGGTGGGATCGCGGCAACCTGATCCAGGTACGCAATTAAAAAAAAGCTTGCTTTTTTTTGAATAAAAAGGCATTGTCCTGGGTTTTGCATTGCGCAAACGGATTTTTCAACGAGGATAAAACGGATGGACTTACTGTATCAAGCCGTCGCCCTGATGATTGTCGGGATGGCCATTGTTTTCAGCATGTTGATTGCGCTGATCGGCCTCATCATGCTCAATGCCCGCGTGTTACGCATTTTGAACCTCGATAAACCCGTGCCCGCGCCGGCCGCTGCGGCCAGGCATGACGGCAAACCGATCGCCGCCATTATTGCGGCCGCGATTCAAGCGCATGAAGATTTTAACAATACACCATCACCATAAGAACAGGATCACGTTATGTCCAAGACCGCAATTACCGACTTGATTTTACGCGACGCCCATCAATCCCTGCTGGCCACCCGAATGACGACGGCGGACATGTTGCCCTGCACCGGGCAGCTCGACCGCGTCGGATTCTGGTCTCTCGAAACGTGGGGTGGCGCCACGTTCGATTCCTGTATTCGATTCCTGAACGAAGATCCCTGGGAACGTATTCGCCGTCTCAAGGAAGCCATGCCCAATACCCCGATGCAGATGTTGTTGCGAGGGCAGAACATTCTCGGCTACCGTAACTACGCCGATGACGTGGTCGATAAATTTGTCGAACGCGCCATCGCCAACGGTGTCGATGTCTTCCGCATTTTTGATGCCCTGAACGATCCGCGCAACCTGGCTACGGCCATGAAATCGGTGAAAAAACGCGGTAAACATGCTCAGCCCAGTATATGTTACACGATTTCACCCGTGCATACGATCGACGCGTACGTATCGCTGGCCAAGGAATTGAAGCAAATGGACGCCGATTCCATTTGTATCAAGGATATGGCAGGACTGCTCAAGCCGTTCGAAGCCTATGAACTGGTTGGCGCACTCAAGAAGGCGACCGGGTTGCCGATTCATTTGCATTCGCATGCCACGACGGGTATGTCAGTCGCCACCCAGCTTAAGGGGGTCGAGGCCGGCGCCGATATGCTGGATACGACTATTTCGTCCATGTCCATGGGAACCAGCCATTCGCCGACGGAAACACTGGTCGAAATACTGCAAGGCACGGAATACGATACCGAACTGGATGTCAAATTGTTGGTTGAAATCGCCGCTTATTTCCGGGAAGTTCGCAAGAAATACCGTCAATTCGAGTCGCTTTTTGTCGGCGCCGACACCCGCATTCTGCTGGCCCAGGTTCCTGGCGGAATGCTTTCCAATCTTGAAGGCCAGCTCAAGGAACAGAAAGCGGCGGACAAAATGGATCAGGTACTGGATGAAATCGCCGTGGTACAAAAGGATTTCGGGTATCCGCCGCTGGTAACGCCCACTTCGCAGATCGTGGGCACCCAGGCCGTGTTCAACGTTTTGTTCGGTAGCTACAAACGGTTGACCAAGGAATCACTCGATCTGTTGGCCGGCCGCTATGGACACACGCCCGCCGCGCCTAATTCCGAGCTGGTGGCGCAAGCCGTCAAGACGTTGGGGATGGAAAAGGCCATCGATCATCGGCCCGCGGACGATATTCCGAACGAATTGGACAAACTCGAAGCGGAATTAAAGGAGAAACAGGGCGTCAAATCCGTCAATATCGATGACGTGCTGACCTATGCCCTTTTCCCGCAACCGGCGATGAATTTCTTTAAGAACCGACACAAGGGTCCGGTCACGTTTGATGCGCCGGCCGACGAGCCCGAGACAACGCCGTCTGCCAAGACCGATGCCGGCGCCGCGAAACCCGACAGTGGCGCTGCGAGCGGTCCCTCCGATTACGTCGTCAATATCGATGGCAAGGATTACGCCGTCACGGTACGCCGCGGTAACGCAAGTGGCGGCGGCGGCGGTGGTGGCGGCGCGGCGACGGCTTCCGCGCCCGCGGCCGCCGCGCCGGCCCCCGCATCCGCCCCGGCGGCGACGGGTAACGGCGGGAATCCGGTAGAAGCGCCGGTTGCCGGCAGCATTTTTAAACTGTTGCATAAGGACGGCGACCAAGTGGCCAAGGACGAACCGATCGTTATTCTGGAAGCGATGAAAATGGAGTTCACCGTCAACAGCCCGAGCGACGGGGCCGTCCATTACTCGGCCAAAGTCGGCGATGCTGTTGATAACGGTGAAATAATCGCCACGGTTTCCTGAGACGGTTGCCGTCCTTTCTTCCTACGCTGATGGTTTGAATTTGCGAGGGTAACAAGTATGCAGTCACAATCGTTCGCAGCGCGCCTGGTGTGCGCCATAATCGCCGTACTCCTGTCGGGAGTTTTCGTTTCGGTAGCCGCCGTGGCGATACCGGAACACGGAGCAGATGAAACCGTAGCGTCAACCGGACAGACCAATGCTGCCGTTAGCGAAACGCTGACACCGGTGCGGCTGTTCAGTTATTTTCTGCGGTCTACCGGGTTGCGATCGTTCTTCACGACAAGCAGCGATGTTCCCTACCAGGATACAACCATCACCGTTTCCGGCTGGAAAAGCGCGTTCATGATAGGGGTCGGCTTGATCCTGATCTACCTGGCAATCGCCAAGCAATTCGAACCGTTGCTGTTGCTCCCCATCGGGTTTGCGACGCTGCTGGTCAATGTTCCGCTTACCGGGATTGCCGCCGCCGAAGGATTCCTGAATGTTATTTATCAGGCGGGGATTGCCAACGGCTTGTTCCCGATTCTCATCTTTATGGGTGTCGGCGCATTAACCGATTTTGGACCGCTGATCGCTAATCCCAAAACCGCCTTGTTGGGTGCTGCCGCGCAATTCGGGATCTTTGGATCGCTACTCGGAGCCGTTGCGCTGAACATGGTGCCCGGCATTTCGTTCACGATCCAGGAAGCCTGCGCCATTTCCATTATCGGCGGCGCCGATGGCCCGACATCCATCTATGTGGCGCGTGAACTGGCCGAGCCGTTGCTCGGTCCGATCGCCGTCGCCGCCTATTCCTATATGGCCATGGTGCCGCTGATTCAGCCGCCGTTAATGAAGTTGTTTACTACCCCCGCACAACGTCGAATTCGCATGAAACAATTGCGTCCGGTGGGACGCATCGAAAAAATCCTGTTCCCGTTGCTGGCCTTGCTCTTAACGGCGCTGCTGTTGCCGTCGGCGATCCCGCTGATCGGCGCGCTGACCTTCGGCAACCTGGCGCGCGAATGCGGCGTCGTTCAGCGTTTGTCGAAGACGATGCAGAATGAACTGATAAACATAGTTACGATATTCCTGGGACTGGGTGTCGGCATGCAGATGTCGGCCCATCGCATCATGCAACTCGAATCGGCCGGCATCATCGTCATCGGCCTGGTAGCTTTCAGCGTCGGCACGGTTGCCGGCGTGTTGTTCGGTCGCCTGATGAACCGGCTGAGCAAGGACCCCATCAATCCGCTGATCGGCGGGGCCGGCGTCTCGGCCGTGCCCATGGCCGCGCGCGTGGCCAATAAAGTCGGCATGGACGAAGATGGCGGCAATGTGCTGATCATGCATGCCATGGGACCGAACGTTGCCGGCGTGATCGGTTCCGCCATTGCGGCCGGTTTCTTCATTTCCGTTTTCGGTTAAGCGTTCGTAACTGTTCAGGTAGCCCTGGTAAGTCAGTCATTCCTGGCTGACTTTCCTGAACTGGTTGCCGTGTCAGGCAGGAATGCCCGACTTACTTCGCCCAAAACAGGCCAATCGCCGGGCTACCTGAACAGTTACAAGCGTTCGTTATAAATAGTCTGCAATCCTGCAAGCAGGCCATTCGATACGCGTCAGACACCCCGGCAACCGGGGAGAAGGGAAGGGGAACCAATGATACCGATTGATCTCAAGGGGAAAATTGCCGTTGTTACGGGAGGCGGTCAGGGGATTGGCGCTGAAACCGCCGCGCTGCTGGCGCAGGCCGGTTGCCGTGTTGGCGTGAATTATTTCAAAGACAGCGAAGGCGCCAACCTTAAGCGCGCCAAGGCCGTCTGCGACGTGATTGGCGATGCCGCCATGGCCGTCGAAGCCGATGTACGCGACAGCGAACAGGTGGCGGCCATGTTTGGAGCCGTCGAGCAAACACTTGGTCCCGTCGATATTGTCGTCAATAACGCCGGTATTATCCGTGATAGAACTATGAAACGGATGACGCATGACGAATGGCAGAGTGTTATCGACACCAACCTGACCGGCGTCTTCAACGTTTGTCATCATGCCTGTGAACGACTGGCCGATAACGGTCGAATCGTCAATTTCTCTTCGATTGCAGCCTACGCCGGATTTTTCGGGCAAAGCAACTACGCGGCGGCCAAGGCCGGAGTATCCGCTTTGACCCGCGTCCTGAGCAAGGAACTCGCCAAACGCGGGATTACGGTCAATGCCGTCGCACCCGGAGTTGTCATGACGGAAATGGGGCAAAGCATCCCGGAACCGGTGCGCGCACAAATGCTCCACACCATTCCGCTGGGACGGTTCGGCGAGGCACGTGAAGTCGCCAACGTGGTTTTGTTCCTGTGCAGCGAGCTGGCCACGTACGTGAGTGGACAGACCTTGCATGTTTCCGGGGGTTGGTGGGTATGACCGACCGGCGTCGCGCCAAGTGCTGCACCGCGGCGGACGCCGCCGCGCTGATTCGCGATGGTCAAACCGTGGTATCCGGCGGTTTTGTGGGGTCCGGTCATCCCGAAGCGCTGACCGCCGCCATTGAAGCGCGGTTTCTGCGCGATGGCCGGCCCCGCGATCTGACGCTGGTTTATGCGGCGGGTCAAGGCGACGGCAAAGCGAGGGGCATCAATCATCTGGCGCACGAAGGCCTGCTTAAACGGGTGATTGGCGGTCACTGGGGATTGGCTCCGCGATTGGAAAGTCTGGCGGTGCGTGGCGCGATCGAGGCATACAATCTGCCCCAGGGTGTTATCTGTCAACTGATGCGCGATATAGCCGCGGACCGTCCCGGATGTATCACGCATATCGGACTGAATACCTTTATCGATCCCATCCACGACGGCGGACGGCTCAATCAACGAAC
>PWZG01000124.1 GCA_003567575.1 PVC group bacterium
GATTTGACCGGATATTGCGGATTCGACGACCCCGGCATACCGTTAGCGGAGTGTTTGCAGCGGCTTGAACGTTTACTGGCCCTGGTCCCCGGCAGGTACTGCCATAACAAAAGCTGGGGATTCGGCGTAGTTCGCGACCGCAACGATTTTGCGGGACGGTTCACCGTGGATTTCGATCGTAAACCGGGGCACCGGTTGGGGTTTGCCTACGCCGCCGAATCATTCACGCTGCCGACCGACGACCATCCGCTGGCCATCCGGTATCGCGACAAGACAGCTTACGAAACCTTACGCCGCGAGCAACCCGGCGAATTACTTAAATCCGTGCTTCGCCATTACGGACCCATGAATGCGGTTCTATTACAGGAAACCATGACCCGTGACATGCTGGTTGCCGAAGGGGAATGGAAAACCTTCTGGACTGCATCGCGGCACGCGCTCAAGAACGATGCATCCGTGATTATTCCTTCTCGCAAGAACGAACCGCTTAAGTTCCTGGCGCAACCGCGGCAACGTTTCAACGCGGAATGGCTTGCGGCATTAGCCAACGCCAACCAACCCGACCGTATTCTCGAAGCCATCGCCACGCGCGAAACGGAATCCGACGTTTCAATCAACGCGGAAGAAACTAGCGTATTCGGCGACCGGCTGACGCACGTGTTAAACGCCGAACCGACGCCGGCGCGGCTGGTTGACGCACTGATGACGATCCACCGTCTCGCATTGCCGGTATCCGCCGACCTGGTCGCCGCCGGCTGGCGGCGTTGCCTCGAACCGGAATCCCTGAACACCCTTTTTGCCGGGTTAACCTTGCGAAGTCTGCGCCAATTTATTGAAGTCAGCGCAGCCAGGGCAAACGATGAAACCATCGCAGCCATTCTGAAATTGGCGCCGCACGCGCCCCAACGCGCGACGTCGCTCCTGGTTGATTTTTTCACGGCACATGATGGCGGGGAAATGCTGGCGGACCGTTTACGTCCCGGTTTCCAAGGCCACGATCAACTGTCTGCCGCGTGGATATACTATTTTTTACGCAATCCTGATTTCGCGGAACGTTTAGACCTTGTTGCGCGCGCCATGTTACCATCGCTGGCCATCGCCCTGCTTGAGTTCCGCGGCAGCAACACGCGCAAACAGCGTGAGATGCCGGCCGAATACCTGTGTCGCGCGGCCGCATTACGTCAATTTGGCGCTGCGATGACTATCGAACAACGGCGTGATCTGATACGCCGGTTGCAACGCCTGACACAGGGCGCCACCATTGAGCTGGCGCGCAGCGTGATGGCCGCCTGGATCAAGGCGTATCCTGACTTGGCCGCTACCGCGACATCGATTGCGAATGCCGCCGATCCCGATCCGGAACCCGCCGTACGCCTGACATCGTGGCGAAGTTGGCGCGAAAAACAACGTCAACTGGATAACTTGGTGAAAAACGAGATTCCCGCCAATGCGCGCGAGATCGGGATTGCCCGGAGCTACGGCGACTTACGCGAAAACCATGAATACAAGGCAGCCAAAGAGCACCAAACCATTCTTTATCGACGCCAAGCGGAACTGGAAAGGGATTTAACCGCGGTCAAGGGCACCGATTTCGCCGGGTTACCCCATGACCGCGCCGGAATGGCAACCGCGGTAGATCTGCGCCTTGACCACGGCAAACAGGAAACCATCATCATCCTGGGCGAATGGGACAATGAACCGGCATTAAACATCCTCTCGTGCTGCAGTGAACGGGCAAAACGGTTGGCCGGCGCCACACCCGGCGCACGGATACAATTGCCCGGCGATGAAAGCAACGATGAATCCGCCACGGTGATCTCAATCCGTGAACTGCCCGAGAACGTAAGACAATGGCTGCAACATTCGCCCGCTAATGACACGGAAACGGACAAGCAGGAGGCGACACCATCATGACCATCCTCAGCAACCGCGAACTGAAACGGCATGAATACCTGGCGTTCGGATTACTCGGCGTGGCTTTGCTCTTATGGGCCATCGGCGCCTGGTTCCGTGCGCGTGACCTCTGGGTACCGGAATATCCGCACGCCATGATCGGTCTGGCCGCAGTCATGCTTTTCACGTCGCTGGCCTGGCGTTTTCTAGCCTTCGCGCAAAGGCTGTGGCGCCATCGCGCCAGCAGCCGGTTACCCGCGGGAATGCTTGCGTATCTGGCCGGCTATACGCTTTGCATGATCCTGAGCGCCGCATGGCTGATCTACGAACGGCGCCAGTTGGCGGAAATCGCCTGGATGCGGGAACAGGGAGTCGCCGTCATCGTTCTGTACGCGTTCTTGGCCGTGTCGCTACCATGGGCAACGGCATTTTCGATGTGGACATTGGTTAACGCACGCCATACCGCTTAAGCCAACCCCTTACGGATCGGGCACAATCCGTTCGGCGACCAATACCGGATGCCGCGTCCCTTGGAGCCAGTATTCCCGCCCGTGAATCGCCAGTTGTTGACCGACCAAGCCATCCAACTGGGATTCGTTCCCCATCACGTAACACAATGTGATCACCCGGCCGCGACCCCGTTCGACAAGGCGAAACTGGCTGGGACGCAGCAGTAGAAAACTGCCCCGCGTCAAAACCCCTTCGTAGACGGCCGCATCCCCCTGACCTCTCAACGGAACCAATCCCATCCTTTGCAAAACACTCGGTGGACGAACGGTGGGAGACGCTTGTTCAGGCGCCGGTTGATACGGCGGCACGATGGCCGGCGGCGGTCTAATTATTTCCGGCGGCGGCCCCGTCCTCTCAGGGATAGGCGGCGCGGGCGGCGGGTGGGTCACTCTCGGCATATAAGGCGCCGAAGGCTCTTCAGGTTCCGCGGGCTCGGGTGACGGCGGCGGCGACGGCGGAGCAGGCGGTGGTGGTAGCGGTAGCGCTTCAGGTTCCACAGGTTCAGGCGGTGGTGGCGGCGGCGGTGGCGGCGGCGGTGGCGCGGGCGGATCCGGTTCCGCAACCTTCCGCGGAGGCGGGGCGGGCGGCGGGTCAATCATCTCAATATATTCACGGCTGATCCAAAGCGAAGCCGACGGCGGCGGCTCGATTTCCAGCCAGTCGGCGAATTCGCCGACGGGAATCACCTTGTCGCCACGTTCGAGAGCGCCGGTTTCCGAATAGTTGATTCCGGGACCGGCGCGTACGTTGAGACGCACCACATCCACAATCCGGTCACGCACGAAATCCTTATGCACAAAGAATCTGACATCGGCCGGCGGCGCCACTTGCACCCATTCATCGCCAATCTCGCGAGCCGACAGGGTATCCCCTTTATCGACCTGGGCAACCGTTTCAGATTGCATTGACGGTCGCGCGCGCAAATTGACTCGATCGGCCGTCACTCTGACATCAATCGGCGGCCTATCCGCGGCATGGACCATGCCGACAAGCAAGACAACCGTGATTGCGATAGAAAAACGCACGGCTAATTATCCCGACTTGGTTTTCGGCAACCCGAATCCGCGGTGATTATCCGTCCATTTCCCTCGTTTTTTAAGCAACTCGACACGCTCGAATCGTTGAAGGACATTACGTTTGGTCGCAATTTTGCTGGCGGCTTTAAGACTGGAATGCTGGCTCATGACATTTACGTTCCTGTTTTTGTCGATGGATCAATTTCTGTTGATGTTGATTAACACAATTACCCCCCCCCGCGGACGACACGCAGGTCGTCCCTACAGTTGGGAGCCAGCCTTACATCACGGGTTATGGCGTCAGGCTCCGTCCCGGCCGCATGAACGGGAGGTCTTGCAAGTGTCTGTTATACTAAAAAAAAGAGTAAAAGGCAAGTTTCTTTTTGTCGGTTTTAATGGATCAGTTCAACCTGATAATGCTGGTTATTACGCGGCGTGATATCCGCCACGCCCTTGCAATCCGGGTTGACGCGCATGATCATCAGGGCGTAATCGATCTGAATCGTCCCGCCGGCGGGAAGCCAGCGGTAAGTGGGTTGCCCCTGGAAACGGTTCATTGAAACGGCGTTGCGTAATCCGACCGGGAACGGAGACGAACTGAATTCCATGCCGCGGGTCAACGTTTTCCCGTTCCAGGGTTGCGTTTTGCGTGCGTGATTTTCCTCCCAGTTTCCCAACCATGGGAAATCGGAACGATTCCAAACGTAGGCCACCAGCAGCTGCCGGCCCGGATGGACGGCGCTGAACCAGGCGTGTTCACGAGCCGGATCCATCATCTGGGTGGTGAAATCGCTATTCGGTTTTTTTCGCATGGTACGCAGATTAATCGGCCGACCGTTCTTTCCAGGCCCGTCGGGCCAGACAAAAGATGTATCGCTCCGCAAACGTTGCGGCGATCCGAACTCCCCGGGGAACGAGTGCCCGCGTGTCGCCGAAACGTCAAAGCAGGTAACTTCCGGCTCAACGAACGGCGCTCCGAACGTGACGTGCTGGCAAAGTCCGAATGGCAGATCGCGGCGCGACAGATTGCGAACGGTTTCACGGACATGAATCACATGCGAGCCACGCGGCATAAGAATCCTACGGGTTAACGACATTTCGGCGATTGGAAGGCGACAGCCGTAGGTAAAGGTTACGCCGCGCCGGGATACCGTATGTCGCTCGGCTTTCCAGCGCCGGACGGGCGCCTCGCCATGCGTTCCCAGTCCGGATTTTTGTTCTTCGGGAGAGGGATCGCCGAAATGAGCGAAACAAACATTGTGGCCGCAAATACCGGCCAGCAACGGCACTTGGTAGCGGGCGGCATGTCGTTTCTGAAAGCGCCATGGATCCATGGTTTTCCAGTGGGGCGTCCAGAACGGATTGACGGATGGATCCTCGTTAAGAGTCAATGAGCAAAAATGTCCGCCGCCTTCCATGACGGCAAGCGTGACGGCCTCGTTATCCAGCTTCCATGTTTTTCGTTCGGCAACGGTTTCAGAACCTTTTCGGTCAACATACACTTTTTTGCGTGTATCTTCGCGCCCCCCTCTCCCTCTGGGAGAGGGGCCGGGGGTGAGGGTGGCGGCGTTGCTCTTTGGTTGCGGCAGCGCCGCCTTAGGCGTAATCTTCAAGATGTGTTCTCCTTTACTTTTTTCCGATTCCGCGGTCCGGCAAGGATCGGCGTTGTCGATAAACGGATTTCCACGGCGTGTGGCGGACGATAACCACAAAAAGCGCCAATCCAACGGTGCGGAAACTTCTGGAAGCAAGCGCTAAAGTCTTGCATTTGACGGTTGTAAACATCTCCGGCAACCATGATGCCGGCTTCGCGGTTATCCAGTTCACCGATAAGTGACACCAGATCCGGCATCAGCTCGGAACGTTTACGTTCCAATCGCGCGCGCAAATGATACAAGGCGGATGAAAGCCGGTTTTCAGCCACCAGACGCTCTTCAAATCCCTTGGAACGGATGACCAGTTCCGCGGCATTATCGAGGGTTTCCAGACATTCATGTTCCAGCCCGGGCACGCCGGCGCCGAGGGCGATGAATGACGGCAGCAGATGGCGACGCTGACGAAATTGTTGTTCCAACTGATTACGTGTTTTTTCCAAGTGCAACAGGTAACGCGACAACATACGCCGGGTATTCACATATCCGACAAGCGCCACGGCGAAGAGGGCGAATCCCGGGATCACGATCAGCCAATACATGATTGTGTTTCTCCCCGGCAAGCGGCCGCCTGGCGCTCACCGTAAATAAATATCTCCGTTCAAGCGGAATTCCGGCGGCAGTTTTCGCCGTAGTTCAGACGCATCCGCTGCATATAGCGGGTCAATTTCAATGGCGAAACGCGGCATTCCGGCGGCATCGCGCGGCACGTCAACACCCGCTTCCCGCAAATCATGAGCGAACCGCCTTATCATGGCAGCGCGTGCCGTATCCGGCGAATCCTCGCCCGTCGCATTTTTGACCGGAGCAAATTCGTGTTCTCGCTCGAACGGAACCAGGGCAACCCGTTCGGCGCGCGGCAACACATCGAAAATGAACCGTTCGAATTTAAAACCGTTGGGAGACGCCGGCATTTCCGTCCGGCCATTTTCGGCGCACACCGGTATTTTCTTATACGCGCGATGCAGCGGTAATTCCCGCTCGGCTTGCTGCGCCAGAAAGTCGAGCGAAAACACATGGATGGCGACGCTACCGTATCCGAATCGCAATGCGCCATCGTGTTCCCGCGCTTGCTTTTGATCTTCCGTCAATTCGGTGTATTCGATAATGACGTTGCTTCCGCCGCGAACGGCCACCACACCCAGTCCTTCATCCGGCGACCGTTTGACGCATACCTTCAACGACATCCGCGCCCGTTGCCGACGATGAAACCCGATAAACACTGGATCGGCTATCTGCGCCAGCGGATTATCCACTTGAAAATAAAATACCGTTTCCACACCGTGCGCCGCCAGTTTATCGAGCAAGCCGACGCGTTTCAACGCGGCCAGTACGCCACCATGCCCGTCCGGCGCCAGAAACAAACGGTCGGGCGCTTCCAGAATCAAACGTCCGTCAGGCAACATCGCGGGCAACATCCCCTGCGTGAAAAACCATACCCTTTCCGGGGTTAACCCGAAATAGTCGTTGCGCTCGAAGAAAGCACGGGTTTGCGCATCGTTGGCGCGACTGGTCATGACCAGAAACGGGATGCCGGCACGACAGCTTTTTTCCAAAGCCAACACTTTGCGGGCATGGATTTCGAATAACGATGCATGGCTGACGGGTCCGACCGGAAACGCGCCTTTGGGTCCATCGAACCCGAGCCTCGATCCCTGGCCGCCGGCCACGAGCAACACAGCCGTTTTACCGGCGGCCAGCGCGGCATGACCTTCGCGGCGTGACCGTTGCGTTTCGGCGGCATCGATTCGCGCCACCGGCGCCGGCGCAATATCGCCTCTGCTCTCGCCGGGCCCGGTTTCGGCGATCAATTGTTGCATCCGGGAAACCTGGCCCCAGTCGATAGCCATGATCTCTGCAGCCAGGCGTTCCCGGCCGGCATCATCGAGTTGCGGCCAGAAACGCAGTAAATGAGCCTGGCCGGCGGCGGTCAACTTGTTTTCCAATTCTTCTAAAGAGATGGTTTTCATATCAGGCATCAAGGCTTTTAATCGGTTTGCTGAATCGCTCTCTGTAACGCGGTCAAACGTTCACGTTGCATCACGGTTGCCGGACTGTCGGGTTGGAGCAAGTGCGATATCCGACCCAGCGCGCGCTCGGTCTTGCCCTCATGCATCAGGGCTTCAGCCAGGTCAATCGCGGCATCAACATGATACATGTTTAACGCCAGCGCCGTTTCAAGTACGGTAATGGCTTCCGGGAAACGTCGTAAATGCAGCAATACACGGCCGAGGATAGCCTGGGTTTGATGGGAATCCGGCGCCATTTCCACAGCTTCGCGAGCATAAGTTTCGGCATCGGCGGCCCGTCTGCGTCGGATCAAAACATCCGCCAGATCGTTGAGCGCATAGGGTGTCCGTTGTCGGTCGATACTTTTTCGGAAAGCGGATTCGGCCAGATGATACTGGTGATTACGCATCTGCAAGACGCCCAGCACATAATTACCGAACGCATGCTCGGAATCGACGGCCAGAAGTTTAGCGACATTTTGTTCGACCCGATCGTAACGCGCCTCCCTCAGGTCATGACGGATGATTTGTTCAAGGGCATGCGGATTGCCGGGCCGAATACGCAGCGCCTGTTCGAAATATTCACGTGCGTCAGCCGTATCCCCGCGGACAAGCGCAATTTCGCCCAAGACGAACGCCGCGATATGGTCGTTTGCCGCAAACGGCGCGATCCTGTCGATGATACGTTCCAAGGCCACGGAATCGTCCTGACGTATGGCGATATACGCCAGCAGTATCCAGGCGCGTGTGTTATCCGGTTGCATTTCAACCAAATCGTTCAGTTGTTCGCGTGCACGTTCGTCATCGCCGGTCAACAACGTAATCATCGCGCGCTCGAACAAGATTCGGGCGCGCGGTACGCCGGTCTGCTCAGCGGCCGCGATATATTCCGATGCAACATCGAATTGGCGTCGTACAAGGGCGACGCGCGCCAAACCGATCAAGGCACGCGGGTCCTTGGGATTACTTTCCAGAACTTGGCGATAGACAGCTTCGCTCTCCGTATCCTGCGCCATGCCCAGATAAACCCCGGCCAAGGCGGAACGGACACCAGGCATAGCGTCCGACAATGCCAATGCCCGTCGCAAACTGGAAACGGCCATACCGGGATTTCCAGACAAAGCCCAAGTCCAACCCATGTCGGCAAACGCATGCGGCATCCGTACGTAACCATGGATTTGCGACAGTCCGCTAATCTGAAACCGTTGTTTTCCAAGCGTTTCACTCAGTCGTTCCATCGCAATCCGGGTTTCCTGCACGACGTGATCCGGCAACAGATCGTCGTGCGACGTCAGGATACTGAGATTCAACAGCGCGCTGATATTGTGCTCATTCAGTTCGCGTGCCTGCCGGTATGCTTGCCATGCCAGATCAGGACGCCCGATATCTTCCATAAACACACCCAAATTGTTGGCCGCCAACGCGGTGTGCCTCAAAAACTGGGCGGCGGCATGCGACCATATCGGGGTCTCCATTTCGCGATACGACCGCAACATCGGTTGAATTTCTCCCCAGAAAACCGTATGTTCGGCCCATAACAGGTCGGCGTCCGGCAACTGGTCTTCGCGTGCGCCGCGAAACACCAGGCGGTGCGGTACCACCGTAAAATCCGCCGCATACCACAAATCTGGCATCGACAACACGGCCACCTGATGTTCTATCCCAGGCGTCCGCAACCATTCCCGCAAAAACGGATGCAAACCGAGTTGTAAAAGTCCGCGCAATCGCATGCTTTCGAAGTTAGCGGCCAAAAATCTCTGGTAAACTTGACTGTGACCGGATGTTAAATCCATCAGTTTCAACGACCGTGCGGTCATGTGAGCCGCCACCAGAATATGGTCGTCTAACGTTCCATCCGTGAGCAACCATTCGCGGCCGGCGGCGGAATCGACGATATGTTCCGCGTACCTGTTGACCAATTCCGCCGGGCGACCGTCGGCCATCGGGAAATTACGGAATGGCGCCCACGCGACCAACGCCAGGCTCAGCGCCGCCGGCGCCAGACCGCCGAAACGCCGGATGCCGAGTTTCCAGCCGCGCTCGGCATTTTCGGTGCAATACAA
>PWZG01000628.1 GCA_003567575.1 PVC group bacterium
CAATTTTGGGCGGTGGCGTGGCGTTATTACTGGTTTTAAGCATTCTGTTCATCGGGCAGCGACGACAGGCCCGCATCGTGCAGGCATCGGAATTTCTCGGTCGCGCACAAACCGCCGAACAATTCGATGAAATCAGTGAAAATTTCCGCCGCACCCCCGTAGCGCCGCTCGCACTGCTGCAGGCGGGCCGGATTCATTACAAGAACGGTGCATTCCAGCAAGCGGTGGAACGATACGAACAGTTGCTGGCCCAGCATGCTGACCATCCACTGGCGCCGAGCGCCGAGCTTGGTCGACTGCACTGCTATGAAGTGATGGGACGTCTCGACGAAGCGTTGAAGGGGTTTAACCTTTTCCTGGATTCTTATCCTGATCACCCATTGCGTTGGCAGGCCATAAAAGGCAAAGGACGCTGTCTGGAAACCATGGGCCGCATTGATGACGCACGGCTTGTTTACCAAGACTTCATCGCCCTGAATCCTGATAGCCGCTGGGTGGCTGACGCCGAGCAGGCGTTGCGAATGCTGGGCCGGCTGGAGCGTCTGGCAGAGCAAGAGATCGATATCTTCTGATTTTCAGGAACCCGGCTTGGCTTTTTCTTGACTGCCGCCTTCTGTGTCTGACTTCGCAACATCCTTGTCGGATTCACTACTGTCATCCGACAGCGTCGCCGCTACTTCTTTCTCTCCTTCGGCGCGCCCTTTCTTGAATTCACTTAGGCTGCGTCCCAGTGAACGCGCCAATTCAGGCACACGCCTGGCGCCAAACAAAAGTAGCAGCGCCAGTAATACCAGAATTATTTCCGTCGGCCCGAACATCATTGCCAGTGTCATGTTCATTACCTGTCTGCACTCCCTCTGGTTATTGAGACGCTTGCTAAACTCGTGAACACATCAGGCATCATCATTTTGGACGCGTTACGGTTCCCGGACGACACGGAGGTCGTCCCTTCATTACCGAAACCGGCCGTTTTACGGCGATTTTGGAGGGTCGGGCTCCCTGCCTGCGCCAGGCCTCCGGCAGGCAGGCGTCCCGACCTTCTTACGGGAGTCCAAAATGAGAATTGCTGGATTTTCAAGAGCCTCTATTGACCGAATTAAGCGCCTGGGTTATAATACGAATCGTCTTAAGGAGGAAACCGAGCGATGGGATGGATGGTATTCGATCTGCGATATCTGTTGTTTTTACTGCCGGCACTACTGCTGGCCGGATGGGCTTCGGCCGTCACCAAGTCCACCTTTGCCAAGTATGCGAAGGTGCGTGCACAATCCGGCATGACGGGCGTGGAAGCAGCCTATCGACTGCTGGCGCGCCATGGTCTGCATTCGGTAAGCATTAAACGAGGTGGCGGTTTTCTGTCCGATCATTATAATCCGGCAACACGAACGCTCAGTTTATCTCCGGATGTATACGACGGCCGTTCGCTTTCAGCGATCGGTGTCGCCTGCCATGAGGCGGGACATGCCCTGCAACACGCCGACCGCTACGCGGCACTGGCCATACGTACGGCCTTGGTTCCGGCGGCGCAACTGGGCAGCGGCGCCTCGTATTTTTTCATCTTTATTGGGTTTATATTGAACTCGATGCTTATGTTCAAGGTCGGCATCGTGCTGTTTTCCATGGCGGTGCTTTTCGCAATCATAACGCTCCCGGTCGAATGGAACGCCAGCCGGCGCGCGAAACAGTTGATGCTTTCATCGGGCATCGTAACCGCGGGAGAAGCCGGACGCGCAGGCGCTGTCTTGAATGCAGCATTCCTTACCTATGTCGCCTCGGCACTAACCGCGCTGATGACGTTGCTATACTATCTCTGGCGCGCCGGTCTGATTGGCGGTCGGCGCTGATTCATCGATCATGACCTTTTCGCTTTGCCGTTGATTAAGCAACGGCCGTGATCGCAACGTACTTGCCTTTATCCGCACCGCTTTCGATACGTTTCAGTCGGGCATTCTTTTTGGTCCGCAACTTATGAATCGTGTTGTCAATGTTCTTGGCTTTATGTTTTGGAGAAAGCGCCTTCACGATGTCACTTCGGGTTTTCGGCGTGGAACAAACATTGACAATCGCATCGCTGATACCTGCTTTTTGTTTGGCGCCTTTTACCGCCGGTTTCTTGGCAACCGCCGGTTTCTTTGCGGGAGCCGGTTTCTTGGCAACCGCCGGTTTCTTGGCGGGATCCGGTTTCTTGGCAACCGCAGGCTTCTTGGCAACCGCAACATCTTTTGCCGGCGCAGGTTGAAGTTTTTCAGCAGGCTGTACATCGAAGGATGCTTCCTCCAAAAGTTCGTCCTGCAACGAGATGATTTTTGCCTGATAATCCGGAATGGCCATTTCAAGCTCAAACATCTTGTCATGGATGGATTCCAGCTTGGCTTTGGCGTCATCCAATTCCGCCACCAATTTCCGCCTTAGTTCCTTGTTCATTTTTCGTCTCCCTTTCTATGTTTCTTGCGGACTTTTCCGCGTTGACAAATTATACTACAACCCATCGTGCTCACTCCACAATCCTACCGCCACAGCGTGATCCTTGTGCCCACAAGCAACCATAGTATGCATCAAACATAATAAAATGTCAACAGGCACGCAACAAAAAAATTGCGTTTCTCTCTCTATCATGCTATACTTGATGATGGAATAAGGAGTTATAATACCAAATGAAATCACGTACAACGATATCGACAATGTGGATATTTTCAATCATAACTTGTGGCGTTTTGACGGCCTGCCCGATACCGGTATACCAGTATTCCCTGGAACATTGGGAAACGGATGCGTATGAAGTCACCATCTACCGCGGCAACCCATTGTCCGACGATCAACAGCAAGCGCTGGATTTGCTGGAGAGCGCACACAGAGGCGAGGCAACCGTCGCCAACATAGCTGTTACGATGCGTGACACGGCTACAAACAACGGTTCGCCCGACAGGCAACAAAGCCGGATCGAGGTTCGTTATCCGTCGGTTACCGGCATTCAGAGCCCGGTCTGGTCCGGCGGTTTGTCGCTGGAGAATGTTCGTTCACTACTTTCCTCGCCCATCCGCCGGCGCATTGGCGATGCCCTGGCGCAGCGGGTATCGGCTGTTTGGTTGCTGCTCGAAAGCGGCGACCGCAACCGCGATCGCGATCTGGAAAATCTGTTGAAAGAGCAGACATCGCGGTTTGAACGGGAAATCGTGGTTCCTGACTCCGCTGCATGGGGCGGTCATGATGTACAGATCCATGCTGACGTCAGCTTCGAGGTAATCCGCGTCAACCGGAACGATCCGGCCGAAAGTATGCTGGTTCGCATGTTGTTGGCGTCCGAACCCGATCTTGAATCCGATTTCGCGGGCGAACCGATGGTCTTCCCTATTTACGGTCGCGGCCTGATTTTGTATGCCTTGGTCGGCCGCGGCATCAATCCCTGGACGCTGGAGGAGGCGGCTAATTTTCTTACCGGTCCCTGTTCCTGCCAGATCAAGGCGGCCAATCCGGGCACTGATTTGTTGATGGACGTGGACTGGCAGGCTAGGATAGAGGTTCTGACGCCGGCATCGGTGGGAGAAACCGTCGGTACCGGAACGTTCCTGCGAGGCTTTGACGAAGCCGAACAGGAAAACCAATGAAGGATGCGGCATGAGTTTATGGCGATTGATATTTCAGGAAATCCTGTATCGTAAAATCGGTTTTTTACTCGGTCTGCTTTCAGTGGTGGCAGCCATGACCGCCTGGATCGGCGCGCCGGTGCTGCTACGGGCGCACAACCGTCAGACGGACATAATCATGACCGAGCGCGCCCGGGCAACTCAGGAAGAGATGCATCGCATGGAAGACGATTACCGGCTGATCATGCGCGATCTGGGTTATAACGTAATGATCGTGTCCGAAGATCAGGATTTATCCCGATTGCGCTCGCTGGGTCATCCCGAGGTAACCATGCCTTTTGAATACGTCGAACGTCTGGGTACCGGCGGCATCGAAACATTGAACCATCTTTTACCGGTGTTGCAGGAACGCGTTCAATGGCCGGAACACGATCTGGAAATCATTCTCAGCGGCACCCCGGGACAGATACCGGTTTCCCACCGGCTGCGGTTTCTGACCCCGGACGGAAGCGCCTATCGCAACCCCATAATGGAATCGATCCCTAAAGGCGAACTGGTGCTGGGACACAACGTGGCCCAAAGGCTTGGATTGAATGCCGGCGATGAAACCGTGTTGATGGGAGATATTTTTCGCATCCGCGCCGTCAATCGCGCCGAGGGCACATCCGATGACATCGCTGTCTGGTGTCATCTGGACTGGATGCAGCAGCAACTGGATATGCCGGGACGAATAAATCTTATTCTGGCATTGGAATGCATTTGCGAAGCCGACGCACTGGGCCGGATTACCGCCGACGTCAACCGTATTCTACCCGAAGTGCAGGTGATGGAGTTTTCCTCGCTGGTCAAGGCGCGGGCGCTGGCGCGGAATCGCGCGGCGGATGCGCACCGTACCGCGATGGACGCCGAACGCGAGCATCGTCGCGAAGTCGCCGAAGCCTACCGGCGTTTCACATCCATCATGTCGCCCTTGATCGTGCTGGTCGCAGCCGCCTGGCTGGTGTTCCTGTTTCTTGGTAATGTCCGCGAACGAACCATGGAAATCGGTGTTTTACGCGCCATCGGCGTCGGCGAACATACGATTTTATGCGTGTTTCTTTTCAAGAGTCTTATCATGGGACTGATCGGCGCCCTGCTCGGTTTTTTCGCCGGCCACGCATTGGGCGCGTGGTGGGTGGAAATGAATCTATTTTCGCGTGAATTTGTCGATCTCATACATTTCAGAACACTTTGGATTGCCTTGGTTGCGGCGCCGGCCCTGTGCATGCTCGCCGCATGGTTTCCAGCCGTCAGGGCGATCCGGCGTGATCCGGCGCGCATTCTTTGCGAAGGCTGATTTACAAGCTTGGAGGAGCCGATGACGGAAGTACTGCAAATCGAAAACGTAACCAAAGCCTACCGGCGCCGTGGCCGGGAAACCGTGACGGCGTTGCGCGATGTCAGCATGCGTCTTGAGCGTGGCGATCTGCGCTACGTTTACGGTCCCAGCGGCAGCGGAAAATCCACCTTGTTGCTGTGTGCCGGCGGCTTGCTGCGACCCGACCGCGGCGTCGTGACGGTAGCTGGCCGGAATCCGTACGCGCTGACATCGGAAGCGCGCTCCCAGCTCCGCGCCCGGCATGTCGGGTTTGTCTTTCAGCAGTTCCACCTGATGCCCTACTTGAACATACTCGACAACGTGCTGGCGCCGACCTTGGCCGGCGTCAACACCGTTGACCCGCGACCGCGCGCGAAGGAATTGATCGAACGTTTCGGTTTGGGATCGCGCCTCGATCATCCGCCGTCGGAACTCAGTATCGGCGAACGCCAGCGCGTTGCGCTGGCGCGCGCGCTATTGCAGCAACCCCAGTTGCTGCTGGCCGACGAGCCCACCGGCAATCTGGATGACGACAACGGCAGACTGGTAATGGATGCGTTACGGGAATTCGCTCAGGCAGGCGGCGCGGTAATGGTTGTCACCCATGACCGCGGTCTGCGAGCAAGTGATTCCTTTCACCTGGTGGACGGCGTGTTGACAACATGAAACGGCTGCTGCGCGCCTGTCTGATATACGCCTTTCCCGTTTTGTGTCTGGCGGCGCTGGCAGCGGCGGTCATTTTGGTTCGCGCACCGCAACGTGCAACCACATCACAACCGGATGAACTGACTCTGTTGTGCGATATCGAATTGCGAATTCCGGTCAACACGATTGTCGAAACATTCCAGCGCCGGTACGGTATCCGCGTGGCGACCCGCTACGAAACTTCCGACCGGCTTATGAACGAGCTGGAACAAACCGGCCGGGGCGATTTGTTTCTGACGCTCAACGCGCCGGCCGTTGACCGGGCCGCGCGCGGCGGTTTTGCGATCGCAACCAGCGTCATCGCGCAGCGGATACCGTCCTCAGACAATGATATCCGAGAAGAACCGGCAACCATAAACGCAGTTATGCTGGCCGGCGCCATGGCTTCGGAAACGGCGCCGGAATTCATTCGCTTTCTTAACGGAACAACGGGACGTGAAATCCTGCGCCGTCACGGATACCGATCTTCAAGCGAATAACGCCGCTCTCGAAATATACTTGCCGCCGGCGGGTGCGCTAAGCTATAATGCTCACCTTTTAAAGACAACAACAATATTGTGTCCGGTGTTCCGAGAATACCGGCCGGGAGATTGTATTTTCGTGCTATACATGGGTGTCGATGCAGGAAGCGTATACGTCGGCTTGATTGGCGTGGACGATGCAGGCAATATCCAATTCCAGGAATATCGGCGACATCATGGCGAGCCGGCCAAGATCCTGCTGGAGGCGTTCGCCCGCCTGGACCGCAATGCGCAGGTACGGGTTGCGCGCACCGGATCGGGAGCGGCTGCCCTGCCCTTCCCCGGCCCGGCGTTCGACGCGATCATAAGCGGAATTGAAGGTGTACGACACCTGGTTCCCGACGTGCACAACATTCTGTCGGTTGGCGGCGGCTCCTTCAGTTTCACCGAGCTGAACGGCGACGGCAGTTACCGGCGATCGACCCTGAACAGCGCTTGCGCATCCGGGACGGGTGCGTTTATCGATCAACAATCGCTGCGTCTGCAGATTCCGCCGGCCGAACTGCCGGAACGCGCCATGAGTTATAAGGGCGCGCCGCCGCCCGTTGCCACCCGTTGCGCTGTCTTCGCCAAAAGCGACATGATTCACCTGCAACAGGAAGGCCACTCGATCGACGCGATTGCCTGCGGACTTTGCAACGGACTGGGCCATTCGACGGTCGACGGCCTGTTGGGCGGCCGCAAAGTGGAAGGCAAAACCGTCTTGATCGGTGGCGTAGCGCTAAATTCAATCGTTGTCAAATCCATCATTGATCGTTTGGGCATCGATATCATCGTTCCTGAATCTCCGCAACTGGTCAACGCCCTTGGCGCCGCGCAACTGGCACGCGAGAACAATACACCGCAAACCGATATCGCAACACTCATCGCCTCGATCAGCGAACCATCCACGCTTGGAAAACCCTCGACGGAACAATTACCGTCACGGGAACGATGCGTCATGCGTCCGCCGCTGAAACTCAAGCTATCCGCATATCCGGAGTTCACCTGGGCGGATCACTGGGTTGACGACCAAAACAACGAAACGGCGATTGTGTCACCGCGCAGCGGCCGTGTCACGGTTGCCCTGGGAATCGACATCGGTTCCACCTCAACCAAAGCCACCCTGCTCGCTGAAGGCGACGAGGTTGTCGGATGGGTATATCGCAAGACAGCGGGCGACCCCATTCGCGCGGTACAACTGGTTTTCGGCGCGTTGCGCGACATGCAACAGCGGGGCGGTTTCCATCTCGATATCCAGGGCGTCGGCACGACGGGATCGGGACGCAAAATGATTCAAAGCGTTATCGGCGCCGATCTGGCCATGAACGAAATCACATCGCATGCCACAGCCGCATTGTTTCTCGATCCGCGGGTCGATACAATCGTCGAGCTCGGCGGTCAGGACGCCAAGTTTACCCAGCTCCAGAACGGGATGGTTTACAATTCCGTCATGAACTATGTCTGCGCGGCCGGCACCGGCAGTTTCATCGAGGAACAAGCGCAGAAACTCGGCATATCGCTGGAGGAATTCGCCGAACGCGCCATGGACAAACAGGCGCCTCCCACATCGGATCGCTGCACGGTCTACATGGAACGTGACCTGGATCTGCTGCTGGCGCGCGGCTGGAGCAAGGATCAGGTGGCCGCCGCCGTGCTGCATTCGGTGCGCGACAACTATTTGAACAAGGTGGTAGGCGGCCTGCATATCGGTGATCATATCTATTTTCAAGGCGCCACTGCGCGCAATCGCGCTTTAGTCGCCGCCTTCGAAGTCGGCTTGCAAAAACCGATTCGTGTCAGCGCATATTGTCATCTTACCGGCGCCCTCGGCATGTCGCTGCTGGTCCGCAAGCGTATACCGCCGGAACAACGCTCCCACCGCTTTAAAGGCCTGGATTTTGCCGACGCCACGGTAAGGATCGAACCGGAAATCTGCGAATTATGCCGGAACCGTTGCCAGTTGCAAATAATTCATACCGGCGACGCTACCGTCGCCTGGGGACTCAAATGCGGGCGTGACTATGCTTCGCGAAGCGCGCGCCCGTCGTCTAACCCGGACTTCAAGTTCTGGAAGCAACGCGAAGCAGCCTGGCGTAACGGCGCTGCCGGGAAGTCAGCCGGCGTAGCTCACAAAACATCCGCTATGCGGCGCGTTGGTTTACCGCGGAATCTGGCAACCTACAATTATTACCCTTACTGGCGTACCCTTTTGCATGAGCTGGATTGCGAAGCGGTCATGCCCAAGGCCTCGAACGAAGCCGTGTTGCGGCGCGGCACGGAAATTGCCACCGCCGAATATTGCGCGCCGGTATTGATGAGTATCGGGCATGCCTGCAATTTGATGGAATCGGAAAACATCGATTACCTGCTGGTCCCCCACCTGATCGCCGAACGAATGCAACCCGGCTTCAGTAATTCGTTTTTCTGTTGTTATGTGCAGGCACACGCATCGGTCCTCAAATCGTTAAAAGGACTGCCGTCCCGCGAACGTATTCTGGCGCCGATACTGTCTTTCCAGCACACGGCGGATCAACGCGAACGACACATGATCGAAGCACTGGCCAAACCGCTCGACGTGACGCCGCAACGGATTCGCGACGCAATGCAGAAGGCGCAGACGGCGCAGGATGCCTTTACCGCAACCAGTCGCGATCTGGGAGCACAAGCTTTAGCCAAACTTGATACAGACGATTCTCTGGGCATCGTCTGTATCGGACGCCCGTACAACACAACGGACGCCGGCATGGCGCTTGATTTACCTCGGAAAATCGCGGCCATGGGTTACCCGATCCTTTTCATTGACATGCTGAAACTGGATCTGCAATCGATTCTGCCTTTTCATGCCAACATGTATTGGCATTACGGGCAGCAGATACTGGCTGCCGCTGAACAAATTGCCCGTTCAAAACGCTTGTTTGCCATTTTCTACACCAACTTCATGTGCGGTCCCGACAGTTACCTGCTCACCTACTTCAAGGAGATCATGGGCCGCC
>PWZG01000296.1 GCA_003567575.1 PVC group bacterium
ACGGTAGATTGATGGCGCCGGGATTCACCTACGATTTCGTCAATCACGGTTACGTGGGGCTGACGTTTACCGCCGATGTGTATCCCGAAATGCGCGAGGTGCTCAAGGTTAATCCGGATGCCCTCAAGGAACTGCGCGAATGGGATAGCCTCGGTTATCCGCCACCTACCTACAGCAGCTTCGCCTATCAGTTCTATATCGCGGCCGCCGCCACGCCGATGACCGCCCAGGAGTATATCGATCACCAGTTGGGGGTGGCCGAAAAGTTGCGACAGTCGGTGCTGGCCGATCCTAATGCGCCGCGCGTGCTGATCGAAGCCGCGGTTGACGCTGAACAGTGGGGGGTCATGTACCTGGCGGGTCTGCGCGAAGCCGGACAACTGCGTCCGGAAGACACACCGCCCGATATTCATCTGCTGCCAAAGATCACCAGTCAGATAGCCCTGGCGACCACGGGTTTGCTGGGGATAGACGCCAACCGTGAAGCTACCTCGACAGGCGGATGGGCCGCGTTCTTCGATCAGGTGCGCGCCTGGTACGGACATGACGATACGCTTTACCACGCCTACGGTGAATTGCCGTCAATCGATGATTTCGATCTCGGCCTGACGCATGCCACCCATTTCGAGGCTTTCTGGATTCAAGCCGGTATCGGGATCGAGCAGGATTGGGTCGACGTCGAAGACCCGCGTCTGCGTGACTTTTTCGGGCTTACCGGCCAACGCTCCGAACAGGTGCGGATGCAGGGGCCGACCGGACACGGCGCCGAGAATTTCGTGCCGCTTTATACCTATCTGCCTTACACGGTGCGTTTCGAGAATCCGGCCGATGCCTCCGCCGCCGTCAAACAGGTGCGTATCGTTATCGCCCTCGATGAAGCCCTCGACGAACGCAGTTTCATTCTCGGCGATATCGTGCTCGGCGATATGCGCATCGCGATGCCCGATTCGCTCGGTTCTTTCAGCGGCGATTTCGATTTCGTCGACGATCGCGGGATCGTGCTGCGGGTCACTTCCGGCGTCGATGTGGTCAGCCGTACCGCTTTCTGGACCCTGACCGCCCTCGATCCCGAAACCGGACTGCCGCCGACGGATGACAGTCTCGGAATCCTGATGCCCAATATCGATCGCGCCCAGCACGGCACGGTTTCGTACTTCATCCGTACCTGGCCCGATTATACCCTGAACGTCGATCTTTCCACGGGCGTCAAGATCGCGACGGAAGCCCGCGTGATTTACGATAGCGCCACGCCGTTGGACAGCAATGTGCATGTTGCCACACTCGATGCGGTTGCGCCGACCACCGCGGTCACGGTCAAAGAACTCGGCGGCGATGCTTACCGGATTACCTTTGTCGCCAACGATGATGCCGGCGGCGCCGGCGTCAAAGATTCGACCGTATACGTTTCCGTAAACGGCGGCCCCTGGCAGGCTTGGAAACGGCGGACCACTGAAACCGATTTTATTTATAATGCACCTGCCGGCGCGACCGTCGCGTTTCTGGTACGCTCGGCCGATCATGCCGGCAACGTCGAAGCCGGTCCCGACGGGGTACTGCTGCCGTCGTATAATCCAGGCCTGAACCTCGGGGCGGCGCCTTCCGAAGGGCAACTGGCGGCCCCGTTCCGGCCGCGGGTCGCCGTGCCGCCGGAACCGGTGGCCACCAATCCGCTGTTCCTGCAAGCTTTGTTGGGCGTACCGTCCGGTTTCGCGATCGGTGCGCCGACCGGCTATGCCACGGTTTACGAACCGTTCACGGCCGCCGCTTTCGCCCGCGGCATTCCCGAGTCCGGCGCCGATATCGGGCCGCTCGGCATCGCCTTCCATCCGGATGGGCGCGTATTCGTCAGCGGCGGCGAAGGCCGCAACAATATATGGGTGTTCGGTCCGGCCGGTGGCGTGGCCGGCGAACCCCTGGCAACTCTCGATGTCCCGGTCTACGATATGGCCTTTGACGGGCTCGGTCGTCTCTGGGCAACCACCGGCGGCGGACCGCTGCTACAGATCGAGCCGGATTCCGGAACGATCCTGGCAAGATACGGGGAAGGTATTCAACTCGGAATGGCGATCCATCCGGATAACGGCCGGATCTATGTCGCCGGCGCGCGCGGCATTGAAATTTTCGATCCCGATACCGACCGGTTTGCCGGCTTTTCTGCGACGCGCGCGCATTCGCTGGCGTTTTCGCCGGACGGCGTATTGCATGCCACCCTCTGGCCCAGGGATGGCCACGTGGTACGCTTCGACAACCGCGGCAACCGTGAAATCGTATTGATGGCCGATCCCGATGCGCCGCCGACAGGCCTGGCCTTCGGACAGCCGGGTACCGCCCTGGCCGGCTTACTGTTCGTCAATCATGCCGCCGGCGGATACCTGACGATGATCGATCTGGCCACATTCCAGCGTATCGATGTCGCCACCGGCGGCGGACGCGGTGAATTCCTGAAAATCGGGTCGGGCGGCCGTCTCTATATCACTCAACCCGGACAGGTCGAGATTTTCCGCCCGCTGTCGGCGCCGATCGTGGTAGCCTCCGAACCGGTGGATGGCGCCGAGCGCGGCGCGCGCCTGAACGAAGCTGTCATCTATTTCGACATGGACATGCTGGACGAAGCGGCCGGCACGGCCGGCAGCGTCAACGATCCGGCTGCCTACCGCCTGGTTAACCGGCGGACCGGCCAGGAGTTTACGGTGCTCGGCGCGGCCTACGATCCGGCCACCCAGTCGGTGCGACTGGTCTTCGAACCTCTGGCCGGCGATCTCTACGAATTGCGTGCCGCCGCCGGATTACGTAGCGCTTTGCAAGTGCCGATGGCCGACGATTATGCGGTTGAATTTACCGTGCTGACGGATGTCACCGATGCCGTGCAACCGGTTTATTCCAATACGCGCTTCGATCGCGCCGCCAATACCGTTTCCTTCGACGTCGCCATCGTCAACAATATCCAGTACGACATGCTGGGCCCGATCCGGCTCGAATTCCACGGTTTGGCCGGCAGCCAGAATGCGGTTTTGCGCGATGCAAGCGGTTCGACCGGCGCCGGCGTGCCGTTCCTTGAGCTCACACCCGACAGCGGGAATCTGGCAGTGGGCGCGGTGCTGCCGGTCTTTACTGTCTCGATTTACAACCCGGACAGCCTGCATCTGGATCTCGATATCCGCCTTACGGCCATGCTGCCGCCCAATTTCGCGCCCCAGTTCTCTTCGGCGCCGGTCGTAAGCGCCGTGGCCGGCAGTGAATATGCCTATGATGCCGCCGCGACCGATCCCGATGGCGATACGGTTAGGTTTGTCCTGGCGCGCGGACCCGAGGGCGCTTCCGTCGATGCCGTTACCGGCGTTCTGCGCTGGACCCCGACGGTTGCGGCGGCTGCGGTCGAAACATTCGAGCTGCGCGCCTACGATCCGCGCGGCGGATATTCCGCCCAGAAGTGGCAGGTCAATGTGGACGGCGTAAATGCTCCACCGGTACTGCTGCCGATCGCGGATTTCGCGATCGCTGAAGGCCAGACCCTCGAAATCCCGGTCAGCGCCACCGATCCCGAAGGCGATGATCTGGTCTTCTGGGCGGCCAACCTGCCGTCAGGCGCCATCTTCGATTCCGATGCTCGTATGATTCGTTATACGCCGGATTACCAGTCGGCGGGACGTTATTCCGATATCCGGATTTACGTCAGCGACGGAATCAGCGATGTCACGCAGTCATTTGAAATCCTGGTCACCAACGTCAATCAGCCTCCAGTATTGCCGGCGCTGCCGGATCGCACCGTCAATGAAGGCGAAACAATCAGTTTCAGGATCGAAGCGTTCGACGCCGACGGCGACACCATTACCTACCGCGGCATCGGCCTACCGGGCAGCGCGACCCTGCATCCGGTTACCGGAGATTTCGAATGGACACCCGAGTTTTACGAGCACGGGACTTATACCGTACGCGTGGCCGCCTCCGACGGGTTGGCGGAATCCATTACCGCCTTTAACGTGACCGTTCTGAACGTTAACGGTCAGATCGAAATCGGGCCGTTGGATCGCTGGGAAATTTATGAAGGCCAGTCCTTGACAGTCCAGATCCCGGTGTACGATCCCGACAATCCCGGCGGGATCGGCGTGGCCACGCCAGACGGAACGGTCGATGCCGATTCACTGATGCCGTTGATCGTTTGGGAACACTCACCTTTGCCGCGCGGCGCCCGGTTCAGTCCCGAGACGCAATTACTCGAATGGACTCCAGATTTCGACCAGGCCGGCGTCTACAACATTGATTTTACGGTCGTCGACGACGGCGACGGCACCGGCATGGCAACCGCTGCCGGCGCGACCCTCGTGATCGTGGTGCGCGATATGAATGCGCCGCCCGTGGTCAACCCGATCGATAATGTCACGCTCAGCGTCGGCGATTCCAAGACCGTGACGGTGTCGGCCTACGATCCTGATGGACCGGCGCCGACCCTGACCGCACGCGGATTGCCCGCGTTCGCGACCTTTACGGACAACGGTGACGGCACGGGAACCTTTACTTTCACGCCGAATTCGGCAGCCCAGCGCGGCGATTACGCCGTTAGTCTGATTGCCGTCGATGACGGTAACGGTAATCCGAAGATGGCGCTCAGCGCGTATCGGACATTCATCGTCAGCCTCAATGCGCATAACGTGCCGCCCGTACTCGATCCGGTCGTCTCCAGAGTGGCGTTGGTCGGCAAGGAAATCCGTTTCCAGATACGTGCGAAAGATCCGGACCAGGACCCGTTGACTTGGTCGATGGCCGGGTTGCCGGCGGGCGCGACCTTCGGCGCGACCGGCGTGTACGGCACGGCCGAATTCGTCTGGACACCCACCGCGGCCGACATAGGAACCTACGACCTGACCGTGACGGTGACCGACAGCGGTAACGGCTTGCCGGATTTGGCCGGTTCCGACAGCGCCGATTTCGCGTTAATCGTCCGCGAGACCAATGCCGCCCCGATGCTCCTGCCGGTCGGCGCCCGGACCGTGGCCGAGGGCCAGGAGTTAACGTTTACGCTGAAAGGCCAGGATCCCGACGGCGACCCGGTCAGTTTCAATGTCGCCAATTTGCCGCTCGGCGCCGTTTTCAATCCGGCGACCGGTGTCTTCGCATGGACGCCGTCGTATACCCAGGCCGGTTCCTACAATATTCGTTTCGCCGTCACCGACGGACAGGCGTTCGATTATGAAGATGTCGGGATAACCGTCACCAACACCAATCGCGCGCCTGTCATGGTACCGATCGTGCCTAAACTGGCCATGGAAGGGCAGCCGTTGAACTTTCACGTGGTAGCCGGCGATCTTGACGGAGATCTGTTGAGCTTCTCTTTGGCAACCGATCTGCCGGCCGGCGCCAAGTTCGATCCACGCACCCGCCTTTTCTCCTGGACACCGGGCTACGATCAGGCCGGCGAATATACTATCCGTTTCAGGGTTCAGGATCCCGGCGGTTTGTACGATACGACCGATGTCGATATCGAGGTCTTGAACGTCAATCGGCCGCCGGTGATCGACCGGATGAGCGGCCGGGTACTGACACCCGGCGAACCGTTTACGCTGCCGGTTCCCGGCCGCGATCCGGATGCCGGCACGGTCCTGACCTATACCGCCGAGAATCTGCCGGCCGGATCGACGTTCGATACGGCTACCGGCGAGTTCAATTGGACGCCGATGATGGCCCAGGCCGGCGAACATATCCTGCGCTTTACCGTCAGCGACGGCGAATTCAGCGCCATGCGTAACCTGCGGCTGGTGGTCTCGGAAACCCCGATCTTGCCTTCGGTTACGGTGGAATTGATTCCGGGCTTCCCGATCGTGCCCGGACGGCCGGTAATTATCCAGGCCGCCGCCGTCGGAGTCGCCGATATCGCGTCCGTCACGATCGAGGTTGACGGCGTACCGATGACCCTCGACCGCTTCGGCCGCGCAACCTTTACACCCGCCGCGCCCGGACACTATGTTGTGACGGCGACGGCCGTCGATATCGACGGGGTGACCGGCGTCGCTGAACGCTTTATCAAGGTACGCGATCCTGAAGACGTCCTGGCGCCCGTCGCGCGCATCCAGGCGCCCGCGCCGGGAACCCTGCTGACAGCCGTCGGGGCCGTTACCGGTACGGTCACGGATACCAATCTCGATTACTGGAAACTCGAAATCGCGCCGCTGAACAGTTCCGAATTCATCGCGATCGCCGACGGTATCGATACGTTCGACGATGCCGTCATGGTCTGGCTGGACCCCGCCCGGATGCCCAATGGCGCTTACCAACTGCGGCTGAGCGCGCGCGATATGAGCGGACGCACCCGTTCCGCCACCAGGATTTTCGAGGTCTTTACGGATGCAAAAACCGGCGTCTTCAGCGACAGCGCCGTCGATCTGACCGTAACGCTTGACGGGATCGATGTCGCCATCCGCCGCGATTACAATTCGTACAGTTACACGGACGGCCTGCTGGGCGCCGGCTGGCGGTTGCGCGGTATCGAGGCCGATATCTCCACGAACCTGCCGCGCACCGGTTTCGAAGCCCGCGGCCTGTTCACGGCGTATCGCGCCGATACGCGCGTCTATCTGACCTTGCCGACGGGCGCGAACGCGGCGTTCGGATTCACCCCGGTTCCGTACGGCGATGGCGGCGACTGGTATACTCCGGCCTGGACCGCGCTTGACGGCAACGGTTGGACATTGACCAGCGCGCCCGCGCTGCTGGAAAGCGCTACCGCCGGATTCTTCCAGGCCGGCTCGGGCCGCGCCTACAATCCGGCTGACAGCGCCTTTTTCGGACCGGCCGCGTTTACCTTGGTCGATCCGGCCGGTGAATTGTCCTATGCCTATACGTCCGCGGGAAGTCTGGTCGAAATCAGGCACGCCGATGGCGGCCGGATTGCCGTTACCGATGCGGGTATGTTCGGGCTCGACGGCACGCGCCTTGTCTTTGAACAGGATCAGGCCGGCCGGATGACCGCCATTACCGACGGCGATGGCGGCCGGATTATTTACGATTATGACTTCAGCGGACGGCTTGCCGGCGTTTCCAATCTGGCCGCCGGCAACCGCGCTTGGTACGGCTATAATTCCGCCGGCCTGTTGAACGTGGTCGCGCCGGAAGGTGAAACCGGCAAAATGATTGCCTACGACCAGGCCGGCCTGGTAACCGCCGTGGAACGGATCGATGTCGTGTTGGGACCCACCCGGACAGCGCTGGCGGCGAATCCCGCCGGCAGCCTGGAAGCCGGCGAAGTCTGGCGCGGCGCCTTCGTGTTGGGCGGCCGCGAAGCGACTTCCGCGTTCGTGGGGGGCGTGATTCTCGGTGTCGAGGCAATCGGTATCGGCGGATTCGCGCCGGCCGTGCCCGCGATCTACGGCGTCGGCGCCGATGCGGTGCGCGCGGGAGCAGGCGTCTCCTCGGCGCTCTTTACGCTTGCGCAAGGCGGCGTTTACGTTATCGAACTGCGAGGCGCCAATACTGCCGCGGCCGGCGATTGGTCGCTTGAAGTGTTTCTGCCCGGCGATATGAACGGCGACGGCTTGGTCGACGGATTCGATACGCCGCTGTTCGAAGCCGCTTTCGGAACCGTTCCGGGCGATGCTGCCTATGATCCGGCTGCCGACTTCAATCGCGACGGCCGGATTGACGGGCTCGACCGCTGGATCGCACGCCGTAACTTCGGTTTCATCGCCAACCGTCCGCCAGAAGTTAGCGATGGCGCCGCAAGGACTTATCCGGGGATTCCAATCGCGATCGACCTGGCCGGTCTGGCCAACGATCCCGACGGCGATCCGCTGGCCTTCCAAATCGTTTCGGCGGAAAACGGGAATTTAGTCATTGCCGGTGACGGACGGACCGCTTGGTTTACGCCGGCGACCGGCCATACCGGCTCGGCCTCATTCGTTTTTGCAGCCGATGACGGTTTCGATCGATCCGTAAATGCCGTCGTAACCGTCGATGTTGTTGCGGCTGAATTGGTGGCCTTGCAATTCGCTGAAGATTCCGGCGTATTACGCATTGATCCGGGACAGGCCGGCCAACTCCGGGTTATCGGTTTATTCTCGGACGGCGAAACCCTGACGTTGCCCGGCGGGTATGCCGTCTGGAGCAGTGATAATCCGACATCCGTCTTGGTATCGGACGCCGGCGGTGTCTGGGGCGTCGCCCATGGTCTGGCAACCGTCAGAGTCGGTTACGGTAACCTCAGCGCCGCCGCCGCCGTGGTCGTCGGCGCCTGGGAATTCCCGGTTGAGTACGATATCTATCCCGATGCCTGGATCATGACCGAAAACGGCGAACGCCAAATCGTTTTCGGCGTACGCGGTGACGAGGGCCGCCAAGACTGGTCGACTGCCGTCCGGGGGACCACCTATACCTCCGGAAATACCGCCGTCGTGACGGTTTCGGAAGACGGTCTGATGACCGCGTTGTCCACCGGAACCACGCATTTAACCGTGATCAACGGCGCAATCCGTCAGGTGATCCCGGTGACTGTTGCGGCGACTCTAGCCAGCGGCGCGAATGTCGGTGTCGAGGGCGGTATGGTGCTTAACAATGACAATATCGGTGTCATGCTGCCGCCCGCGGCTCTGGAAACCGACGTCGCCGTAACCGTCAATACCCTGGCGCAGGGCGATCTGACGCGTGCCTTGCCGTCGGGTTTGGATTTCGCGGGCGCGTTTAACGTCGATCTGGGCGGCGCAAGCCTGGAACATCCCTTCGCGATCATATTGCCCGCGCCGGCCGGCGCCGTGGCCGGCGACGAGTTGCTGATCATGCGCGCCGCCCGTTTGCCGGGAACCGACGGCGCCCTGCGCGATGTCTGGGCGCTGGTCGATGTGGCCGTGGTCGGTGTCGACGGCATGGCACGCACCACGTCGCCGCCGTGGTCGGGCGCTCTCAGCGCCGGCGAATACGTGGCGTTGAGCGGGCCGATTACCGCCCACGCCATCCTGACCCCGATTTACGAAGATGGCATCATCGAAGTCACTACGACCGGCGGCGGCGGTTACTTGCTTACGTTCGATACCCTGAACTACTTCACCAGTGTACCCCTGGCGCCGAACGCCAACCGCGTGAGAGTATTCCGGATCGCCGGCGATGCGGTGACCTATAATCAGGCCCCTGTCAC
>PWZG01000509.1 GCA_003567575.1 PVC group bacterium
GACCCAATGGGGACGTGCCACGGTGAGACTTTCCGGCGCCGTCACCGACATCGGGGACGAGATACCGTTGGCCTGGTTCGATGTCTGGCCCGAAGGGGGAGGGACGACCAATTCGATTCCGATGGGATTGCAGACCAATACCTTCGAGCGGAACGTGACCGGTTTGACGCCCGATGTCGATTACCGGTTTCGCGTCCGCGCGGCCAATGCTGGAGGAACGGCGTGGTCCGCTGAAAAAAACTTCACGACCCGGTCCATGGCCGCAACCGATTGGTATGTGATGCCTGGCGGCGACAACACATCCGGCGCGACCTGGTCCGCGGCGCATACCTGTTTCAACACGATTATCAGTTTGCTCGTTCCCGGAGATACGATTTATCTCGCCGGCGAGATGACGGGGGATCCTCCGGACATCGGCGTGAACGAAGTGTACCGGATCGAGGGTCTCGAAAACATCAGCATTCTCGGCGGATACGAAGGTTCACCGGGATTGCCGGCCGGCGAACATCCCGGTCCGCGCGACGCCGGTCTTTGGCCTTCGACGTTGCGACCGGCATCGGAGGGCGCGCGCGTATTGAGTCTCGTATCGGTATCGAATGTGTTCGTCGAATCGGTCACGATCCGCGATGGGGTTTTGTTCCTTGCGTCTACCGCCAACGGTGGCGGCGTTTATATGGAGAACGCGCAGAACATTGTCTTCAACGATTGTCGTATTCTCGATAATGCCGCAAGAGGACATCCATCGTATGGCGGCGGTATTTATCTGGTGAACAGCGATCTCTTGCTGACCGGCTGCACGATTGCCAGCAATTTGTGCTGGTACACGCGGTGGGCCGCGGGGAACACCTTTGGCGGCGGCATTTACGTCGGTGGATCCGCTGCGTTAACCGTGTTGGATAGTGTCGTGCACGCCAATCATGCGAATGCTTTCGGCGCTGCGCACGGCCGGGGCGGCGGATTCTATGTGGCGTCCCAGGGTTCGGTCGATATCCGCGATTCCCGTATTCGCGGGAATCTGGCATCGCATGGCCAATCCAATACATCGGCATCCGGGGGTGGATTGTTTATCGCCAATGGCGGTAGTGTTGATATTTGGAATACTTATATTTTCGATAACGAAGCCCGCGGGACAGGTAACGGCAACGGGTTCGGCGGCGGCATGTATAATCAGGGCGCCGTGGGGTTGCGCAACGTCTTGATGACCGGCAATTTCTCGCAGCCAAATACGCGGTTGAGCGACGGGATTGAGATGAATCATGCATCGGCGCATCTGGTGGTCGAGAGCAGTACCCTGGCTGACAATAATCCGGCTACCGCCGGCAACGTCGCCATCCGATATGTGCAAGGCGCGATCGCGCTGACCAATACGATTGTCTGGGGGCATGACGACGACTTGCTTGACCTGCCGGTGGACGGCGAAGGGCATTTATTAAATGTATCCCACTGCCTGTTCGGCGCGCCGGAGAAGATGAACAACGTCAACGGCTGCATTGTCGGGGTAAATCCTGAGTTTGTCGGCAGCGGGGATTACCGCTTGAAAGACGGATCGGGCGCCCATGGCGGAATCCTCAGTCCCGCGATCGATGCAGGCATCAACCTTACCTGGATGTATGCCGCAACCGACCTCGCGGGCGACTCGCGGATTCGTCGGTCGCGCCGGCAAATCGGTCCCATTGTCGATATCGGAGCGTTTGAAGCTGAACCGCCACGCGGCACGATCATTTCGATCCGATAAGCATAGGAAGGAGCAGACTGCAGACCGAGTGCGGAAGAGGGTTTTTACCTCTGACCTCCGACCTTTGACCTCTTGCCCGACACCATTCATGGCTCCGCGTCATTTTTATTGTTTTTCTGCGCAATTATGCTTGAATAAGTCAATAAGTCTGGCTGTCGCCCGCAACCCAGAGGGCATTGTCACCATTGCCACCACCTTCGGCGGCCTGCCCGAACCCGGTCCGCCGGCGTTCCGTTAATGCGCGTGCGCCTTCCGAATTCCAAAGTTGCCGAAATTGGTTTTTTTTGGTATAAGTGTAGCGGTATTTTATTGGTTTTTCATTACGGAATCGACACAGTATGACAGGAAACACTAAATCGTTGCGGGGACGTTCGCTATTGACGTTGTCTGATTTGACGCAGGAAGAATTGGTGGCGCTTTTGGAATTGGCCGCCCGTCTCAAGGAGCGCCGTGCGCAAGCGCGCCGTGACGGTCTGCTGGCGTATCGGACGATTGCGTTGTTGTTCGAGAAATCATCGACGCGTACCCGTTGTGCTCTGGTGACGGCGGCCGCGGAAGAAGGCGCCACGGCGGAATATCTGGGGCTTCATGACATTCATTTGGGCAGCAAGGAGTCGTTGCCCGATACGGCGCGCGTGCTAGGACGGATGTTCGACGGCATTGCGTTTCGTGGTTACCGGCATGATACCGTGGTTCAACTGGCACGCTATGCCGGGATACCGGTATGGAACGCCTTGACCGACGACTGGCATCCGACGCAGGCGTTGGCGGATTTACAGACCATTCGTGAGAAATTCGGAACGCTGCGGGGGTTGCGTATTACCTATTGCGGCGACGGCCGCAATAATGTGGTGAAATCCTTGATATTGGGTGCGGCCAAATGCGGGATGCACCTGATTGATTGCACGCCGCCTGAACTGGCTCCGGATCCGCAATGGATCGACGAAATTAACCGCTGCGCGCAGGCCGCCGGCGGGAGTATCCGGGTAATGCATGATCCTGTCGCCGCGGTTGACGGCGCCAATATCCTGTATACGGATGTATGGGCTTCGATGGGAGAAGAACGTCAATTCCAGGAGCGTCTGCAAATGTTGCGGCCGTACCAGGTGACGATGGCATTGGCTTCGGCTACAGGCAACCTTGAAAACGGGCGTTTGATTTTTTTGCATTGTTTGCCGGCATTCCACAACCACGATACGGATGTTACGCGCGAAATCGGGCCGCTTGAGGTTACTGACGAGGTTTTCGAGTCGACTTTTTCGCGTGTTTTTGATCAGGCAGAGAATCGGGTGCATACCATTAAAGCCTTGATGGTGGCGTCCCTGGGGAACGAGGAGGTCGTATAATGGTTGATTTACCGGTTACCAAGTTGTCCTGGACGGCCTTCGATAATCTTAATCTGATGGAGAAGGCTGCTTGTATGTGTGACGGTGGACGGGAATATCACGTATTGTATGCCCAACAATTCGGTCGCGAGCGACTCGACCACCTTGGACGTCTCGCGACGGCTATTCGTCGCTTGGCCAAGACCAAGGAAGGAATGCACGAATTACAAAAAATGCTGCCGCACAAGCGGGCGATGCTTTACTTTGCGCAACCAAGCAGCCGCACGTTCCTTTCGTTCGCCGCCGCTTGCCAGATTCTCGGGATGCCGGTTGCCGAAGTGCGCGACACGTCCGTGTCCAGTGAATTCAAAGGTGAATCCAAGGAAGATACCGTACGCACGTTCAGTTCGTATTTCGATTTTATCGTGATGCGCACCCAGATTGACGGTCTGGCTGAACGTATGGCCTGGGTATTGTCCAATTCCGAACGGCCGGTTCCGATTATCAATGCCGGTTCCGGCAAGGATCAGCACCCGACGCAGGCATTGCTCGATGTATATACATTGCAACGCAGTTTCGAGGAGCGGGACGGTATCGACGGCAAGGTGATAATGTTTGTCGGGGATCTGGCGCGCGGGCGAACCGTGCGTTCGCTGGCGTGGTTGCTGACGAATTACGATGGTGTGCGCCAGATTTTCGTGGCGCCGCCGGAGTTACAGATTGGAGAGGACATTCAGGCATTGCTTCGAGAACGGGGTGTGGAATTTCGATTGACGGAAGATTTTGATGCTTCGTTGCGAGAGGCTGATGCCGTGTACATGACGCGTATACAGGATGAGTGGGATTCCGTGGCCGGCGAAAGCCGGCGCATCAATACGGACCGTTTTCATTTCCAGCCGCGTCACTTGGATATCCTTAAAACGAATGCGGTGATCATGCATCCGTTTCCGCGCCGACAGGAGATCGACATCGCTGTCGATACCGATCCGCGGGCCGTTTATTGGCGTCAGATGCGCAACGGTATGTGGATTCGCGCGGCCTTGATCGCGGATTTATTCCGTTGTGACGCAATGATTCAGTCAGATAGCGTGCGTAGGTGCGGATGAAGAAGCTCAAACGATACAAAATGCTGCGGTTATTGATTGCCGTATCGGCAGGGATCGTGGTGTTGCCGGCTGCGCGCGCGGCATTGCCGTTATCCCGCGACTTTAAGCATATCGTTTCGGCGACAACCGATCCGGCGCTTGAAATGCGCCGTCAATGGCTGGGACCGTTGTACGAACACGTGGAATGGGAGGATGAACGCGTTTTCCGTGCCATACGCCCGTTCTACAGTTGGACGTCCGATCCGGGATTTGAGTCTACACATACCGACTGGCTTTGGCCGCTCGGCCAGTGGCGGGCGGACGGGAAGATGCGGTCCGGCCGGTTTTTAATTGCGTTTTTTCAGGATTTCGATGTGGACGATCCTCAATCGCAGTCGCGCACATGGGTGTTGCCGTTTTTTTTCAGCGGTCACAGTCGCTGGCGCGAACCGTATACCGCCGTTTTCCCGCTCGGCGGCCGGATACATGATTTTTTGGGAGCTGACACGATCCGGTTTGTCCTCTTTCCGTTGTATGCTGACAGCCGGCAAGGCCCGGACGAGACGGTTCATGTTCTCTGGCCGGTTTTTTCCCGAACTCAAGGCCCCCAACTGGAACGGTGGCGGGTGTTCCCGTTTTACGGTCAGGCCACCGAACGGGATGGTACGGAACGAAGGTTTGTGTTGTGGCCGATCTGGTCGTCGGTACGCCGTGAAAATACCGATGATGATGGCGGCGGTTTTGTTTTATTCCCGCTTTTCGGCAGGGTACGCACCGAGCATCAGTCTTCGTTTACGGTGGTTCCTCCTTTTTTCCGTTACTCGACTCATCCGCAAGGCACGGAGTTGCATTATCCCTGGCCGTTTTTACAACGGTCGACCGGGCGGGTCGAGAAAAACTATGTTTGGCCGTTATGGGGTCGTAAAAGCAGTCCGGGCGTTGACAGTGCGTTTTTCCTCTGGCCGTTGGGGAGTCTTGGAAGACAGGAACGCGGCGATTCCGTGGCCATTCAACGAACGTTTTATCCCTTTTATTTTACTCGCCGGATTTATGACGGGGAAACAATGGAAGCGGATGCCGATACCGGGGATTCGGTCTTCCATGTAGCGGGCCGTCCTTCCGAACGCTACGAAAAAATCTGGCCGTTGTATTCGTACCAGCGCGATGAAGACGATTCAGTATTCCGGATATTCGATTTGTGGCCGGGACGTCCGTTCACTGCCATTGAACGGAATCTAGCACCGTTCTGGACCTTGTATTCGCGAACACGAACCGATTCCGGTCGTGAACAGGAATTGCTGTGGGGTCTGTTCCGGCGCCGGGTAAAAGATAGCGGCCGCCGCCGCACGCAGGTTTTCCCTCTGCTGGCTTGGGAACGTGATGCCGCGGGCGACCGACGCCAGGTGTCCATCTTGCGGGGATTATTCCGTTTCGGAACGGAAGGCGATAGTTCGTTCGGATCGATCTTTTCCGTCTTGCGCTGGGGAGAAGATGAGGAGCGACCATGATTATCCGCGATCCCGAGTTTTATCCGCCGACCAAAAACCCGGTGACATGGTTGGGGCGCGCCACGGTTAATCCCTGTCGCGGGGCGGGGCGTGCCGTACTGCTGTTCTTTGCGACCTTGATGACGCTGCCGCATGTATTCGAAAAACGCGCACGCAAGGAAACCGTCTATCAGATGTTTACCCTGGGCGTGAAAAGTTTGGGAGTGCTCTCCATCGTCGCCGCGTTTACCGGCATGATTTTGGCGTTGCAAACCGGTATTGAATTGCGCCGTTTCGGACAGGAGGAAAACATCGGGACGGCGGTCATGATGTCGATGGTACGCGAAATGGGTCCGTTTATGACCGGCTTAATCCTCGCTGCCAGCGTGGGATCGGCGATTGCGGCGCAGATGGGGACGATGATGGTGCAGGAAGAAATCGCCGCCCTTGAGGTGATGTCGATCAATCCCGCCCGTTTTCTGGTGATGCCGCGATTGGTAGCGATGGCCGTGATGACGCCGTTGCTGTCTTTTTATAGTTGTATCCTCGGTGTCGTGGGAGGAGGAATCGTCGGGTACACCCAATTGGGTGTTGCCTGGGGCGCCTATTTCGACAATGCGATGCTTTATATCGTTAATCGCGATCTGTTTGTCGGAATGCTGAAAGCATTTATTTTCGGTGTACTCATTGTCGTGATCGCCTCTCATCAGGGATTTTCCGCGCGTAACGGCGCCGTCGGCGTCGGTAACGCCACGCGACGCACCGTGATTATCTCGTTTCTATCGATTCTTTTGGTCGGTTATTTTGTCACACGTTTGTTTTATTATTGAATTATCATGATTCGTCTTGAGCAAGTAACGAAACAGTTTGGCGGAAACCGCGTTCTCGACAAGGTTGATTTGGAGGTTCACGATGGTGAAACTTTGGTCATTGTCGGTCCCTCGGGCGTCGGCAAAAGCGTGACGCTAAAACTTATGGTCCGGTTACTCACGCCGGATGAAGGACGGGTAATCGTTGATGACGAGATCATCAGTGTTCTCGAAGGGCGCTCACTGGAAATCGTACGGGAAAAATTCGGTATGCTGTTTCAAGGGGGCGCCCTGTTGCAATGGTTGACGGTCGGTGAAAACGTTGCCTTGCCGTTACGTGAAAAAACCAAATTGAGCGAAGAAGATATCGTCGCCAGGGTTCGCGAGAAACTGGAGCTTGTCGGATTGCAGGATGATTACGACAAATGGCCGGCCGATCTTTCCGGCGGCATGCGTAAACGTGCCGGATTGGCGCGCGCTGTTGTTGAAAATCCTCGCATTATCCTGTATGATGAACCGACATCCGGGCTGGATCCGGTATCATCGCGTTTAATTGACGATCTGATCAACGATTTGCGCCGGCGGACGAACGTCACCAGCGTCGTGGTCACGCACGATTTGCACAGCGCATTGGCGATCGGGGACAGAATTGTCATGATCAATGACGGTGCGATTGTGGAAACGGCATCGCCGTCCAGGTTTATCGAATCAAAAAATGCATCGGTACAACAATTTCTTGCGGCGCAGTATATCACCCGTCGCGGCGAATGGGAAGAGGGATCGTCATGAGAAAAGACATTATCAGACATGAACTAACGCTTGAATGGATTGTCGGGACATTCATGTTCATTGTCCTGTTGGCGCTGGCATATTTTACGATTATCATCGGCAGCGACAACCTGTTCCGCCGGACGTATCCGCTTAAAGTTTACTTCGAGGATGTCGCCGGTTTACGCGAAGGCGACAACGTGACCGTACATGGAATGGCCATCGGTAAAGTCAACAATTTGACGCTTGATAACGATTGGGTGCGGGTAGAGTGTTCTCTTGATCGCATACTGGAAATACGCGAGGATTACCGCATGGAAGTGCTTGAAACCTCGGTTCTCGGGGGGCGCCAGTTGCGTATCGATCTCGGTTCGCCCGACGCGCCGCGGTTGCCCGGCGATGTGCGTCTGATCGGCGAGCCACCGATTGATCTGATGGCTGAAGCCGGCAAGATGATCAGCGAGATACGCTACGCGCTGACGGAGGGTGGTGTCCTTGATCAATTGACCGAGGGCACCGCGCGCCTTAACCGGGTGGCCGGCCGGCTGGATCGGGGAGAGGGAACCGTCGGCGCATTGTTGACGGACGACACGGTCTATCGCGACCTCACCGGGATTACCGCCAATCTGAATGATTTTTCGGCGCGGGTAAACGATATGATCGCCGCCATTGAACGTGGGGAAGGGACGCTGGGCATGCTTCTAAAAAATGATGGTATCGGCCGGGAACTGGACGATATCCTCGGCAATATCAATGGGATTGCCGCACGGTTACGCGCCGGGGAAGGATCCTTGGGCCGGTTGCTGAGCGATGATGCCATTGCCGATGATCTTGAATCCGTGTTAAGCGATGTTAGTGCTGTCACAAAGAGTTTGCGTGCCGGCCGGGGGAGCCTGGGGAAATTACTGGCGGATGATGCAGCGTTGTACGATGATCTGGCGCAAACCATGGCGGCGTTGCGAAAGGTGGCTCAAAGCGTCGAAGCGGGCGAAGGGTCACTCGGCAAGTTGATGACGGACGACGCATTATACCGTCAGGTAACCGCGCTGATAAATGAAGTCCGGGCCACAGTTGACGATTTCCGGGAATCCAGCCCGCTGACTACTTTTTCCAGCATCCTGTTTGGAGCCTTTTAGTCGCATGAAAACATTCTACGTTACGACCCCGATTTACTACGTCAACGATAAACCGCATATTGGGCATGCCTATACCACGATTCTTGCCGATGTTCTGGCGCGCTACCATCGGCTGATGGGGGATGCTGTTTTTTTTCTGACCGGGACCGACGAGCACGGTCAAAAAGTGCAGCAGGCCGCGGCAGCCGGCGGGATGACCTGCCGTGAACAGGCCGATCGTACCGTGGTGCGGTTTAAGGAACTGTGGCAACATCTTGAAATTACCCACGACGATTTCATCCGTACGACCGAACCCCGCCACACGCGGATCGTGCAGGAGATATTGCAGGATTTGTACGCGCGTGATGAAATCTATGAAGCCGAATACGACGGCTGGTACTGCGTGGGGTGCGAACGTTTTTTTATGGAACGGGATTTGGCCGACCGCAAGTGTCCCGAATGCCGGCGGCCGGTCGAATGTATTACCGAACGAAATTATTTTTTCCGTATGGGAAAACACCGTGATTGGCTGATCGAGTATATTCGAAGCCATCCGGAATTCATACAGCCGGAATTTCGACGTAACGAAACACTTGGTTTTTTGCGTCAGGAATTGAACGATTTATGTGTTTCCCGGCCGAAAAGCCGTTTGGCATGGGGAATCGAGTTGCCGTTCGACAGAGATTATGTGACCTACGTCTGGTTCGATGCCCTGGTGAATTATATCAGTGCACCCGGTTATCGCGCGGA
>PWZG01000086.1 GCA_003567575.1 PVC group bacterium
GCGTACCGGCGACAGCAGGAGGAATAGGATTTGGCAAAGAAATCGTTAGTAGTAAAAGCGGCGCGCACGCCGAAATTTTCCGTGCGCGCTTATCACCGCTGTCAGTATTGCGGACGTCCGCGTGCGTATATCCGACGCTTTCAACTGTGTCGAATTTGTTTCCGGGAGATGGCCCTTAGTGGGCGTATTCCGGGTGTTGTCAAGGCCAGTTGGTGAAACTCCGGGGGAAAGAGCACGATGAGTCTATCTGATCCAATCGCCGATATGCTGACTCGCATTCGCAACGCCAGTTCGGCTGGGCGCGAGATGTTGGAGTTGCCGTATTCGAACGTCAAGAACGAAATTGCAAGAATTTTGAAAAGAGAAGGCTATATCATCGACTATACCGATGAAGGCGAGAAAACAGAGCGTAAATTGCGCCTGTTTCTTAAGTACGCGCCCGATGGTACGCCGTTGCTGCGAGGGTTGCGCCGGATCAGCCGTCCCGGACGCCGCCGCTATGCAGCGGTTGACGAAATGCCGAAAGTGCTCAACGGTTTGGGCATCGCCATCGTCAGCACCTCGGCCGGGATCGTTACCGACCACGAGGCGCGACGCAACAAAACCGGCGGCGAAATATTCTGTTACGTTTGGTAAAAACCGGCAAGGAACCGTGATCATGTCAAGAATTGGACGTAGACCCATACCTGTTCCGGCGGAAGCGACGGTGACGGTCGATGGGCGGAGCGTCGCGGTCAAGGGGCCGCGGGGCGAATTAGCGATAGAATTACCCGAAGGGATTTCAATCCGTATCGACGGGGACCGCGCGGCCATGGAACGAGCCGACGAGACGAAGCGAACGCGCGCCTTCCACGGGTTGGCCGCATCGCTGTTCGCCAACATGATCGAGGGTGTGACCCGCGGATATAAGCGCGAACTCGAATTGCATGGCGTCGGTTTCCGCGGCGCGATGGATGGGCGTAAGCTGACGATGACCGTTGGCTATTCGCATCCCGTGATCTTTAACGCGCCCGACGGCATCGAGATTGAAGTCAAGGATTCGAAAATTACCGTCAGTGGCATTGATAAGCAACAGGTGGGCAATGTGGCCGCGCGCATTCGCGCTTTCTGTCCGCCCGAACCGTACCAGGGCAAGGGATTGCGTTATGTCGACGAACGCGTTCGCCGCAAGGCCGGCAAGACCGTGGCCTGATTGAGAAGATTTTAACATTACAGGAGCAGCATTGTTCATGGCCAGCAAACTTAAAAATCGCAAGGACTACCGCAACCGGCGACACCGCCGCTTACGGCGCAAGGTCATCGGGAACGCCCGGCGACCGCGAATGTGTGTCACCGTATCCAACCGTTGGATTAACGTGCAGTTTATCGATGACGATGCCGCCGCCACAATCGTGTCGTTATGCAGTCGCGGACTGGGCGGCGACGAATCCGGCAAAACGATTGTGGCGGCCAAACGTCTCGGTGGTGATGCCGCTCGACTGGCTCTAGAAAAGGGAATTCAAACCGTGGTCTTCGATCGCGGCGGTCGCATGTATCATGGGCGCGTCAAGGCCCTCGCGGATGCCGCCAGGGAAGCCGGGCTCCGCTTATGAAACCGCTTGTAACAGACGCTTGCAGCGATCAAACGGGACAAGGAAAATATGTCGGATGTAAATGAAAAAAGAGATTCGCGCGATAAATCGGAACGCCGCCCTTCGCGGGAACGCAATCGCAGAGGCGGACCGAGAACGGACGACACTACGCCGGAATTCGAAGAGCGGGTTGTTTTTATCAATCGCTGTTCGAAAGTAGTCAAGGGCGGGCGTCGCTTCAGTTTCAGCGCCGTGGTGGTGGTTGGCGATCGCAACGGGAATGTCGGTTTCGGTTTCGGCAAGGCCAACGAAGTGGCCGAAGCCATTCGTAAAAGCAATGAGATCGCGCGCAATGCGTTGTTCCCGGTGGTAATGTGGGAGAAAACCATCCCTCATGAAGTGACCGGTTCATGCGACGGCGGGCGGGTGTTGTTGCGTCCGGCCGCCCCCGGAACCGGCGTCATTGCCGGCAGCGGTGTTCGCGCCGTGCTGGAATTGGCCGGCATTCAGGATGTCCTGGCCAAGTCGCTCGGCAGCGGCAATAAACTGAGTGCGGTCAAGGCAACGGTCAACGGACTGAAGCAGTTGCGGTCCAAAGATGAAATCATTGGCGCGCGGCGCATGGTGGTCAATCAGTGATTCAATGGAGCGACTGGCGGAAGGCACTCCGAGCATTTAACGAGATTACAAGGTAGGAAAATCATTCCATGGTTGCATTGCACAGTCTGAAAAACAGTTCCGGCGCCAAGCGCGCCTCGAAGCGTGTTGGGCGCGGCACGGGTTCCGGTACCGGTAAAACATGCGGCGCCGGACACAAGGGGCAGATGGCCCGCAAAGGCCACAAGCATAAGCGGGGATTCGAAGGTGGCCAGATGCCGCTATTGCGACGGCTTCCCAAGCGTGGATTCAAAAACGTGAACCGTCGCACTTTCCTTGCGGTCAACGTCGCGAGACTGGAACGGTTTGCCGACGGCGACCGGATCGATCCCGCCGTACTCAAACGCGCCGGTCTTGCCGATGGTCCCGGCGACGGCATTAAGGTCCTGGGCAACGGCGATTTGACCCGTCGCTTGACGGTTAAGGCGCACGCGTTCAGCTCCGGCGCCCGGGCCAAGATCGAAGCCGCCGGCGGAACCTGCGAAACCATTTAAACACTGTCTCAACCCTATTTATCCTATGCTATCCGCTTTTGCCAACAGTTTCAAGATTCCGGATTTACGGCAGCGTATTTTGTTTACGCTGGGCCTGATTTTCTCCTGCCGTATCGTGGCCAACGTGCCGACGCCCGGCGTCGATCCGGCGGCCTTGCAGAGAGTCATTGCCGAAATCGAAAGTACGGTTGGCGGCGGATTTCTTGGTCTGATCGATATGTTCAGTGGCGGCGCGTTGCGTAACGTAGCGGTCGGCGCGCTCGGTATCATGCCCTATATCAGCGCCAGCATTATCATGCAGTTGATGGGCACAGTCGTGCCTGTACTCGAACGGCTCAAACGCGAAGGCGAGGCCGGGCAGCAGAAAATCACGCAATATACCCGGTATCTGACGCTGGGATTGTGTGTCGTACAGGGGTTGTTCATGGCGATGACGCTGGAAAATCCGGCTGCGCTGGGGATAGGGCACTCGCTGGTGCTGCACCCCGGCATGTCGTTCCGGATTATGACCATTATCACCATGACCGCCGGCACGATGTTGCTTATGTGGCTGGGCGAACAGATTACCGAGCGCGGAATCGGCAACGGAATTTCGCTGATTATTACCATCAGCATTATCAGCCGTCTGCCGCACGCGGTCTATGCCGTCTGGGCTTTGATGACCGGCGCCGAAGGCACGGGGGGAACCTTTGGCGTGTTCGAGCTGGTGTTCATCATCCTGTTGTTGTTGATGGTCGTGGCCGGTACGGTGTTCGTCACGCAGGGACAACGCAAAATACCGGTGCAATACGCCAAGCGCGTCATCGGCCGCCGCGTCTACGGCGGGCAGAGCACCTATCTGCCGCTACGCATCAATTATGCCGGTGTCATGCCCATTATCTTCGCCCAGGCAATACTCATGTTCCCAGCGCCGCTACTGAACCGGTTGCCGGGAACTTTCTTCGCCGAGCTGGCTAATTTGCTGCACATGGAATCCTGGTTCTACATGTTCCTTTTCGGTTTGATGATTCTTTTCTTTTCCTATTTCTGGGTCGCCACCCAATTCGACCCGGTTCGCATCGCCGACGATCTCAAGAAATACGGCGGCTACATTCCCGGTATCCGGCCGGGACGCACGACGGCGAACTATCTCGATCATACGATGACCCGGATCACATTGGCCGGCGCTGTGTTCTTAACGATTATTGCCGTGATCCCGACACTGATGGTCCGTCTTTTCGGGGTGCCGTGGATGATATCTTCGTTCTTCGGCGGCACAAGTTTGCTGATCATCGTCGGAGTCATGCTCGATACCATGCGGCAGGTCGAATCGCAATTGTTGATGCGCCATTACGACGGGTTCCTCAAGAAAGGGAAACTGCGCGGGCGCGGCAGGAATTATTGATTATGGATGTTGTCATTTTACTGGGTGCGCCAGGATCAGGAAAGGGAACGGTTTGCACCCGCGTGGCCGAGGCGGTCGGATACCGCCATTTGTCGACCGGTGACCGGTTGCGTGAAGCGGTCAAGGCCGGCACAGCGGTTGGACGCGAAGCGCGCCCCTACATTGAGCGTGGCGATCTGGTTCCCGACGAGGTCATGATCCGGATTGTCGCGGAAGCCATGACGTCCGAAGCGCCCGAGCTGAGGCGGTTTATTCTTGATGGATTCCCGCGAACGGATGCGCAGGCGCTTCTGCTGCAACAGCGTTTGCGTGACGAAGGCGGGCGCATTTGCGCGGTGATCCTGCTTGAAGCGCCGCGCGACGTATTGATTGAACGCCTGGCGGGGCGGCGCGTATGCCGCGATTGTGGCGCCACGTATCATGTCGTGAATATACCTCCAAAACATGAAGGGCAATGCGATGCATGCGGCGGCGAACTGGTGCAACGACCCGACGATAACGAGGCGACCGTCCGTAACCGGCTTGAAGTTTATGAACGGCAGACGGCATCGCTGATTGAGTTCTATGAGCGGGCAGGCGGTTTGCGGCGCGTCGATTCGGCGCGGCCGTTGGATGTCATGGTGTCCGAAATCCGTGACCTGATCGTTGCCGGCGTCTCATGATTACCATCAAGTCGTTTGATGATCTGCGGAAAATGCGAACGAGCAATCGGATTGCCGCCAATGTGCTTGAAGCGGTGGCGCGTGCCGTGGCGCCGAATGTGACGACGGGCGAATTGGATGCTTATGGCGATGAGTTGATCCGCGCCCAGGGGGCGCGTAGCGCTTTCCGTGGATACCGCGGGTATCCCGGAACGATCTGCGTCTCGATTAACGAGGAAGTTGTGCACGGGATTCCGGGCCAACGAAAGATTGCGTTCGGCGATTTGGTGAGCATTGATGTTGGCGTAATCAGCGAAGGATTTGTGGGAGACAATGCGCGTACGGTGCTGGTCGGCGTTTGCGAACCCGAACGACAGCGTTTGGCTGCCGTCGGTCGCGAGGCGTTGCAGCGCGCTATCGACGCGGCACGCAGTGGGAATCGTGTTTCGGATATATCGCATGCCATCGAATCGACGGCGGTAGCAGCCGGGTTTCAGCCTGTCCGCGATTTCGTGGGGCACGGGATTGGGCGGAACATGCATGAGGATCCGCAAATACCCAATGTCGGCGCGCCCGGGCATGGCGCGCGTCTGCGTGCGGGCATGACGCTGGCGATCGAGCCGATGATTAATATGGGCGGTTGGAAAGTGAAAACGGAAAGAGACGGATGGACGGTGCGTACCCGTGATCGGTTGCCGTCGGTTCATTACGAACATACGGTGGCGGTGACGGCGGATGGACCGGCCGAAATCCTGTCGTTGGCGGGCACGCCGTAGTGGTTGAAAAAAAGGCTGGACAAGCGCGCGAATGTTATGATATGTTAAACCGTTTAGCGGCTTAATGAGGATAAGACAATGAAAGTCATGAGCTCGGTCAAACGTATTTGCGAACGTTGCAAGGTTATTCGCCGTAAAGGGATAGTGCGAATTATTTGCGACAATCCGCGCCACAAACAAAAACAGGGATGAAGCAGCGAGGAACGTGGTTATGCCGAGAATAATGGGAATCGATATTCCGGGTCGCAAACGGGTTGAGTATGCGTTGTGCTATATTTACGGTATCGGCCCGATGCGCGCCCGCGCCGTCGTGCAGGGTGTGCATTTGGATGCCGATAAGCGCGCCGATGATCTCAGCGATGAAGAGCTGACGGCCATCACCAACTATTTGCAGACCCATTACCGGATTGAAGGCGATTTGCGTCGTGATGTGGCGCAGAATATCCGTCGATTGGTCAGCATCGGCAGTTATCGCGGGTTGCGTCATAAACGCGGTCTTCCCGTGCGTGGTCAGCGTACCAGTACGAATGCGCGGACGCGCAAGGGACCCGCGCGCACCGTGGGCGCGGTGCGCGGCAAGGAAGCGCGCAGCGCCGCCAAAAAATCGGCCAAGTAAACGAACGAGGACAACGAAGTCATGGATGATAAAGATGTTGCCAAACAGCCGGAGGAAAAGCCGGCGCAGGATGTGCCGCCCGGCGTAACGGAGGATGCCGCGCCGGCCGCGGCGCCGACTACGACGCGTGCCGCGGCGCGGGGACGTGCCGCGCGCCAGGTACCCGTCGGAATCGTGAACATTCTGGCCACTTTCAACAATACGCATGTCACGATTACGGATGTGCGCGGCGCCGTTATTTCCTGGTGTAACGCCGGACGCGCCGGTTTCAAGGGATCGCGTAAAAGCACCGCGTTTGCCGCCACCGTAGTGGGCCAGGAAGCCGCGCGCCAGGCGGTCGGACGCGGCATGCATGAAGTTGAAATTCGTGTTCAGGGACCGGGGGCGGGCCGGGAATCGGCCATTCGCGCGTTGCAATCGGCGGGATTGAACGTCACCGCAATTAAGGATGTGACTCCGGTGCCGCATAACGGCTGCCGGCAACGAAAACGGCGGCGAGTCTGACCGTTTTCTAGTGGGAGAACACAAGCATGGGTAGATATATTGGACCAGCCTGCCGGCTCTGCCGGCGTGAAGGCATGAAACTTTTCCTTAAGGGCGCCCGTTGCAGTATGGCAAAGTGCGCCATCGAACGCGGGAAACCGGCGCCAGGCGTGCATCTCGGCCGCGGCGGGCGGGGCAAACAATCCGATTACGGTACGCAGTTGCGTGAAAAACAGCGGCTGCGCCGTCATTACGGTATGCAGGAAGGACAGTTCCGTTTGTTTTTCGACCGTGCCATGCGCGGCCGCGGTATTACCGGCGAACGGTTGCTGCAATTACTCGAGCTGCGTCTTGACAACCTGGTGTTCCGTATGGGTATGATGCCGTCGCGCCGCGCCGCGCGTCAGTTCGTCGGACACAAGCACGTCCTGGTAAACGGTCGGCCTTGCAATGTGCCGTCCCGGCTTCTTAAGGTGGGCGATCGCGTGTCTGTCCGTGCCGATGCCGCTACCCGCGAAGCGGTCAAATTGAATATTGAGGCGGCCACGGTGGAACCCTCGCCGTGGTTCTCGTTCGAAAGCGAAACGTTTAGCGGCGAAGTTCTGCGCGAACCTACCCGCGAGGAAATTGCGCCGTTTGTAAGGGAAAACTTAATTGTCGAATTGTACTCCAAATAAGGAGTGATGAAAATATGCCTATAAGAACCGGGAATTTCGAAATGCCCAAGCGCATCGTGTGCGATTCGGCCACCGCGACCGCCGGCTATGCCAAGTTCATTGCCGAACCGTTCGAGGCCGGATACGGGACGACGATCGGGAACGCCATGCGACGCGTGTTGCTCTCGTCGCTTGAAGGCGCCGCCATTACGTCCGTCAATATGCAGGGCGCCTACCATGAGTTTTGCAGCATAACGGGTGTTGTCGAGGATGTCGCCGATATCGTGCTCAACCTCAAAAAGGTGCTGATTAAAACCAGTTTGCGGGAACCGCAAATGTTGCGACTCAAGGTTAAGGGTCCGGGAGATGTTACCGCCGGAAGTTTTAAAACTGATTCCCGTATCCATATACTGAATCCCGACCAGCATATCGCGACGTTGGACAAAGACGGCGTACTCGATATGCGCGCGGATGTGCAGATTGGACGCGGATTCTTTCCCGCGGAATGGAATAAGCAATCGGAACAGGAAATCGGGAGAATTCCGATCGACGCCGTTTTCTCGCCGGTGCGGCGCGTCAACTTTACGGTCGACGACACCCGTGTCGGGCAACGCATCGATTACGATCGCCTGGTATTGGAAGTATGGACCGACGGCCGCGCAACTCCGGGAGAAGCGGTTATTGCCGCGGCGGAGATTCTGAAAAAACATCTGGATATCTTTGCCGGTCTTGAAACAATGGCCGTTGAGAGCGATGACAGTTCCGATGTCGCTAATACCGATACCGAGCAGCTCGCGCGCATTCTCAACATGAGCGTAAATGAAATAGAGTTAAGTATACGCGCGGCCAACTGTCTCAATAACGCCAATATCGTGCGGGTCGGCGACTTGGCGCGCAAGACGGAAGCCGAATTGCTCAAGTACCGTAATTTCGGCCGGAAATCGCTTGATGAAATCAAAAGCAAAGTTGTGGAACTCGGCCTGGAATTGGGCATGGATTTCGACGAGAGTCTGATGCTCCCGATCGAAGAGAATGAAACGCCTGAACCCGCGGAAGATACTCAGGAATCGCCCGCGGAATAACGCGGCGCGCGATACGCGGCACGCAATCAATCAATGAACCAAACAACCCCTTAACCAATACATGCGCCATAGAAAACAAAGTGTTAAACTCGGTCGTACCTCCTCGCACCGCAAAGCCTTGCTGGCGGCGCTGGTCTGTAGTTTAATCGAGCGAAAACGTATCGTAACGACATTGCCGAAGGCGAATCTGGCGCGGCGTGACGCCGAAAAGCTGGTTACGCTTGCGCGACAGCAAACATTGGCGGCACGCCGCCGCGCGCAGGCGTTTCTGCGCCGGCCAGCCGCCGTCAAAGAGCTGTTCGAAACCATCGCGCCTCAGTGTGGCGACAGATCCGGCGGTTATACCCGTATCATAAAAACCGCGACCCGTCGCGGCGATGGCGCCCCCATGGCGCTGTTGGAATGGACATCCGTGGCGGCGCCCGCGCCCGTCCCCAAAAAGGATGAACCCGCCGACAACGCGTAAGCGGCCGACGGCTTGCCGGTTCCCCATGTTCTCTCAGACAATGGTAAAGATTACGGCAAAGACAAAGAGGCATCCGTCTACCCCTCGTCTTTACCCTAATCTTTACCGTAAGCGTTCACGGTTCACGGTTCACGGTTGAAGAAAAGCGGCATATGACAATTTAATTGAGCATTTGAAGATATCAAAAGTGGTGGCAACCTTGGCCGGAAACAAACAAAAAACTGTA
>PWZG01000344.1 GCA_003567575.1 PVC group bacterium
GATCGTTGGATGGACGATTCTTTTTCTTATGCTTTTACGCTTGCGGATCACGGACGAGCAGAAAGATTTTGTCAGCGATACCCGCGCCTATCCCGATCGCACGTTGAGTCGCGGCATCATTTGTGCGGGACCATGACCTATGAAATCGCTCGAAAAACATGGTCGCCGGACCGGGAACACCCCGATGCCGTGTCGTATTCCCGAGATTAGGGAATGCGCGTCTCCATCCTGGTAAACCAGATTTTTGCGTGGACCTGCAGCGGTCTGCTCATCATGTTGATGATTAACTATGCCGCGCCCCTCTGGCCGGCGATACCGATGGTCGCCGTCTTAACCGGTTTCCGTTTAAAGTTTCCGGCTATCGTAGGCCCAATGCAGCAAGGCTTGTCGCTGGACCGGCCGGCATTTGACGTCGCCCGCACGGCAATGCTTTCGCAGTTGCGCCACATGCCGCCGCATCGCTTTCCAGCGTGCGATTTGGCGGGCGTCATCGTCGCAACGCCGACCCTGATAATAACGGCAATACCATTGAAACCAGCCGCGCGGATCATTCGGATGAATCCATCCCTTGGCAATCCAGTAGGCCAGCGGCTTGGACGCATGGACACCGAAACAATTCAGCGCCGGATCGGGCCGTTGGGGCGACAGGCGCGCGCGCGCATACCATGAAGCCGGGAATTCGCCGCGGCAATCCGTCATGTATTTTCCTCCGAACACGCCGAGTTGCAGCATTTGGCGCGGCGTCAAGTCGGGACAAAAGACCGGATCAAAATCGCGGCCCGCCGGTTTCGTCAACACATAGCGATAATTATCCTGCATCCGATCCTTCACCACCACGGTTCTTTCCTTCATGGCATGACTCCTCAATTGCAGCATTCGTTGCTTATCTGTAACTGTTCAGGTAGCCCTGGTAAGTCAGTCATTCCTGGCTGACTTTCCTGAACTGGTTGTCGTGTCGGCAGGAATGCCCGACTTACTTCGCCCAAAACAGGCCAATCGCCGGGCTACCTGAACAGTTACGCTTATCTTCTGATTCTTCCGACAAAGCGACGCAACGACGATCCTACCCGTAGTCAAAAGGACAGGCATGCCAACGGTAGCTCCAGCGATCCGTCGCCGGGAAATTCGAAATAATCTCTACAAACCATACCAAATCGCAGATGCGCTGAAAAGGTTTGAAATTTGCAACTCGTAATCATTCGCGTTTCCTGATCACTTGCATTTCAGGGAATATATGATAGTCTGAATATGACCGTAAATGCTATTATTTATGGCAACCAGCAACAAAACGATACGCCTGAAAACCCATAAACTCGGGCAAGAGACCATGAGCAAAGCATACGAAAACGATCTGTTTCAAGGAGAACAAGCATGACCGCAACGAAGCTTTCCGCGAACGAATGCAAACCCTGCCGTGGCGCTGAAGAACCACTGAAAGGCCAAGCGTTGACGGTTTTGGTCCGTCAATTGGACCAAGGCTGGGAGGTGATCGAGGACCATCATCTCAAAAAGAGCTATCAATTCGATGACTTCCGCCAGGCACTTGATTTCACCAATCGGGTGGGCGAACTGGCCGAAGACCAGGGGCATCATCCGGACATCCATCTGGCATGGGGCAAGGTTGAACTCATGGTGTGGACCCACAAAATCGATGGCTTGACCGAAAGCGACTTCATTTTCGCGGCCAAAGCCGACGAGATCCGTTGAGAAGCCCCCGGCGGGGACGGAGCAAGGCAAAGGCAAGCACCGAACGGTCTTTATGGAAAATGCACGGATAGCTGCGATATTTGCCGAAATGGCCGATCTACTGGAGTTGCGGGAAGACAATCCGTTCCGCATCCGTTCGTATCGCAATGCCGCCCAGGAGATCCGTAACCTGTCGGAGCCGCTCGAAACAAGGGTTGCACAGGGCGAAGATTTAACCGACATCCCACACATCGGCGAATCAACGGCGGCAAAGATCCATGAGATTCTGAAGAACGGAACATGCAAACAACATGACGCGCTACGCAAAGCAATCCCGACCGGTGTGCTGGAAATCATGCATGTTCCCGGGATTGGCCCCCGCAAGGCGATGCAGCTTCATCGTGCGTTGAAGATCGGTTCACTGGATGATCTCAAACTGGCCTGCGAAGATCATCGTGTACGCGATCTCGAGGGCATGGGGATCAAGACCGAAAACAAAATCCTGCGGGGCATTCGTACCGTGCAGCGGACACGCGGCCGTCTTTTGTACCGGGAAGCCGCCGAGCAACTTCAATCGCTTGCCCGGCATTTGGATTCGATAGCGAAGATTGACCGCTGGGAAGTTGCCGGTAGTTTCCGGCGTGCGCAGGAAACCATTGGGGATCTCGATATTCTGGTTCATACCGCCGATCGCGAACGTGCGACGGATGCGATATTGAAATACGATACCATTCGAGAGCAACTCGGGCGTGGCGAAGAACGGGTAAGCGTGAGGCTTGAGAGTGGGTTACAGGTCGACTTCCGGTTCGTCGACAGCGCCGCATTCGGGGCGGCATGGATGTATTTTACCGGATCGAAGGCGCATAACATCAAGATCCGGCGCGCCGCCCAGACAAAAAGATGGAAACTCAACGAGTATGGCTTGTTCAACGGGACGCAGCGCCTGGCGGGTGAGACGGAAAAAGCGGTCTATACCCGCCTGTCGTTGCAATGGGTGCCGCCGGAATTGCGCGAAGACAGCGGCGAAGTGGAAGCCGCGGCACAAGATCGCCTGCCCCGGTTGATCACCGCCGATGATATCCGGGGTGATTTCCAGTGTCATACCACCGCCAGTGACGGCAGCAACAGCATCGCCGAAATGGCGGCCGCCGCGCGTGATTACGGTTTTTCGTATTTGGCCATCACCGATCACAGTCAACGCGTGACGATGGCCAACGGATTGGACGACGATCGCGCGCGCAAACATGCCGACGCGATTCGCGAAGCCGGCGCCGGAATGAAAGAATTCCGGCTGCTGGCGGGCATTGAAGTGGACATCCTTAAAAACGGCGATCTGGATCTCAGGGATAAGACGCTGGCGGCGATGGACTGGGTGGTCGCCAGCGTCCATTACGATCGGGTCATGAGCCGCAAGGCCATGACCGATCGCATACTGGCCGCCGTGCGCAGCGGATTAGTCCACAGCCTGGGCCATCCGCTCGGACGGATTATCGGCAAACGTGATCCGCTCCTGGTGGATATGGATCGCATCATTGACGCCTGCGTGGAATGCAAGGTACGGCTGGAGATTAATTGTCAACCTGACCGATTGGATTTGCCGGACACCTTTTGCCGCCGGGCACGCGATGCCGGCGCAACTTTCACGCTGGCCACCGATGCCCATAGCGTTGCCGGATTCCAATACATGCCCTTGGGTATCAATGTGGCGCGCCGCGGATGGCTCCGCAAACAGGATGTACTGAACACAAAAACCATGGCGGAACTGGACAATGCGCTGGCGCGATAAACACCGCATATGCAATTCGGGACAGACAAATTATTCGGTTCGAACGTTGCGGTTCGGCGCTGCGACGCCCGCGATCCCAACTTTCCAGTGTCCGCTCATACTTACCGCCCTGTCCGTGAGTTCAGTCTCCTTTCAAGGCCAAACTGCGACCGCCGTCGATAATATAGTTCTGACCGGTAATGAAACCCGCCTCTTCGGTGGCGAGGAAGCCGACCAGATAGGCAACATCATCGCCCGTGCAGATGCGCCCCAGGTAGTTGGACCGCCGTGCCCGTTCGGGGTCTTCATCCGGGCGGGGAACCAACCCCGGTGAAACGCAGTTAACGGTGATCCCGAACTGCCCGACTTCCTTGGCCAGAGCTTTGGTGAACGCGATGACACCGCCCTTGGAAGCAGAATAATCGGCAGTATTCCTCCCGCCCTGCACACCGCAGATGGAGCCGATATTGATGATTGCGCCCCGGCGCCGATTTACCATGTGTTCAATCACCGCCCGCGCACAGAACACTGGTCCTTTGAAATTCATGTCGATGATCCGGTCGAGAACGTCTTCCCTCGCTTCGTGAAAGAGCGAGATGTCCTTCCGGGCGCTGCCGCCGGCGTTGTTGACCAGGATATCGATGGCTTTGAATTCTTGCAACACCGTCTGAACCATGCGCTTGATGGAACCGCGGTCGCAAACGTTCAATTCAACCGCACTTGCCGTTGCGCCGTCGGCCACGAGCCGGGCGGCAACGGCCTGCGCGCCTTCCAGATTCAGGTCGGCGACAATAACAACCGCGCCCGCCCGTGCCAGACGGCCGGCAATGGCGCTGCCGATATATCCGGCGCCACCGGTAACGATCGCAACTTTTTTTTGCAGTTTCATAAAAAGTCTTCTCTCCTGTTACAGGGTTACGGGGTATCCGCAGGCACGCAGTACGCATTCATGCAGCAGCAGCTCGTGGTCGTAACTGTAGGGATTCTGTCGCATCCCGCGGATAATGTCAGCGAATTCGACCATTTGCTCTTCGTATCGGCCCGGCATCCGCGGGAAAACCACATCCTGATACCCGGTCTTGTAACGACCCACCGGTTCGGTCAACGCCATCCGCAGTTTCGGCGGCATCAAATGCTTCTGGTTGAACGGTTCGACAGGATAAATCTCGATCGTGCCTTTCGTGCCGCAAACGACCAGTTGCCGGCGCAGGAATCCCTCCACCTCTACCACGGTCGCGCGTATCACGGCAGTCGCTTTACGGTATTCCAGGACCGCCATGCCGTTGTCGCACAGGGTATCGCCATACGTCCCGGTCTGTTTGGAATAGGGGGTGATCTTGTCAGGACGGCCAAGCATGAGCAGGACCAGATCGATCAGATGTCCGCCGAAGATGTAAAGGGCTCCGCCGGCAAAACCGGAAAGCCACTCCCGGTATTGCGGGCCGTCCTTCCGGCTCATCACGGCGTCGATTTCGAAGATCTCACCGAGCCAGCCTTCACGGACCGCGTTGATACAGAACCGGATGGCCGGATTATTGCGGAACATGTATCCCATGTGGACGCACAGATTCCGTGAACGCGCCTCCTCGATAATCTGCGCAAACTCGCCATAGGTCTCACCGGTGGGCTTGTCCAGTTGGATATGCTTGCCGGCCTGCACACAACGCAGCGCAGTGGCACAGAGATCAGGCACGTCGGTTTCCACCATCACGGCCGGCACATCTGCCCGGGTCAACAATTCGGCCTCTGACAGCCAGGGTAGATCCTGATAGGCCGCGAGCCCACCGCGCTTGTCCCTCCAGGCCGGATCTGGTTCGACCACCCCGACTACCTCGAAGTGATCGGAACATCCGCGAACCGTCTGCATTGTTTCACTGCCGTGGTTGTGCCCGATGCCGATCTGACCTATTTTAACGCGCTGTTCGTATGTCATCGCTGCCTCCGGGATACTTCTTCGTCAAACAATTATACCGGGCACGACGTGGTCGGCGAAGTCGAGGACTCTCATGCGCCACCGAATTTGTTACCATATTTATGAAGCAGAGTACTAAACCGCGGGCGAAGCCCGCCTTAACGTCTGACGGCAACCAACGTTCCCTTGCTGCCGTCGCTATCCTTGAATATCCCGCTGGCGTTGTTACCTTCGATCGACATAACGAAATCGGTTCTGCCACCGTTCACGTATAATATGAGACTAAGCCGATTGCCGCTGACCAATCCGTAGCCATTAGTGATCCGACCCCAACCATCGCGGGCTACAGCGGTAACGGATCCATCTTCGGATTGGTTCAATGTAACAACGGCAACGGAGCCGTCGTCGGCGCTGACATGCCAAGTGCCCGTTACATTCACTGTCGGCGAAGACTTTTTGTCGTCCTCGCAACCAGCGCTGATAAAAACAACGCATACCATGAGTGTGCAGAGCAGGGACCGAATCGATTGCTTGATCATACGTAACTGTTCTTTCTTTGGGTTAAAGGCTTCTTTTTTACATGCACATGGACTGCGAGTCAAGGGCAAAGACATCACCGGACGCATATCATAAAGCGATATGCGCCCGCTGGATCGTTCGAGCTTGCAACAAGACCGCAGATGTCGTAAAATACGTCCATGAAAACAGTATACATTAACGGTTACCACCGCCTCCTTACCCGGAGATTCCCTTATGCCGTTTATTGCCGTGTCGAAAGTGAAGTGGCTCGCGTACGTGCCGTACTGGATTGCCGCAGGAATCCGGACTGGATCGCTAAGAAACTGAAATAGACCGCGAACCGTTGCTCGCGACGGCTTACAGCCGCGCGAGAACGGCAGCGTCGCCAAGTAATGATATGCCAAACCAAATAATAATCACCAAAGTTGTCGACACGATCTCCTCGCTGGCCGGCTGGCCGTCGTTGCGCATTCTTGACCTGAGTTGCGGGGAGGGGGCGCTGCTTGAGTGCCTGCATCGAAAAGGATGCCAGGTCGAAGGTACGCACTATCGTGACGATGATTATATCCTTAAGCGACCACGGGAGATTCTATCACAGGTGCCTATTCGACAGAATGTCGATCTCACTCGCCCATTGCCGTTTGAGGATGGACAGTTTGATGTTGTCATAGCAACAGAGGTTATAGAGCACCTGCCAAACCATTCCGCGTTTCTGGCTGAAGCGACAAGGATCGTCAAAAATCATGGACACTTGATACTTACGACACCCAATCTCCATAGGGTGCAGTCAAGGTTTCGCTTTGCCCTTACAGGGCAACATGAATTGCGGTCAGCAAGATTGGGATGGAATATTCCGCCAGAAGATTTATATACGACGCATCATAATCCCGTTTACTTTCCCGTGCTACATACCCTCCTTTATCATTATAATATACGCGTGATTCGGACCTGTTTCAGCAAGTGTAACATGGCCGCTTTTCTCTTTCTTCCGTTGTTGCCTCTCATCTGGATAGCCACAACCGTTGAATCGCGCCATTCAATCAAACGATCTCGCCAGGGCGGACTCAACTTGCTCCGCTGGCTGATCGATTTTAATAATCTGTTTAGCGATCATTTAATTGTTTGCGCAAAGAAAGGCGAACATCGGCTCGTGCGGACACTCTAATCGCGCGCCGCACAGCCATGTTGGCAATCTGAGAAGTTATCCATCATGTGATTCCGTGGGACGATGTTCCAAAGAGTTGTTTGGTTGCCAAAGACTTTTCTGATAAGCGCCTGGAGCAGGAAGTGGCTGATCTTTCGATACCGGCAGTGTTCGATCAACACGCGTCGTTATTGGCAGAGGCCGACCTCATTTTTGCCGATGGACCGAAGGACGGCGTATTCGAATACAAATTTGCCAATTTGCTTGACACTTTGACCTTCGCGAAAACTCCATATGTAGTATTCGACGATATTAGGGAACGCAATATGCTGCGCTTTTGGAGAGAGATGAATAAACCGAAGCTGGACATTTCGTCATTCGGACACTGGACTGGAACGGGATTGGTTATGTGGGAACAAACGGGCAATCCATCAATCAAATTTCAGGATTAGCAGATTCGCCAACCAGGCGTCGCACGGTACGCTCGAAGACTCGCGCCCGTGAACACCGGGCGTTCGGCAAAAACAAGAACATGTGAACTTTACGGAACACCAAAAAACAGAATAAAAATCAGTAATGAAGACAAACAATAACTCGGAATACGCGTTCAGCATTGAGCCAGCGAACCCACCGAACGATGGCATTCTTTTCGTAGATCACTCGAAGGCGGGTCGTAGCGGCCATTTGGGGCACGCCCTCGTCGAATATGCCCCCGGCCACATCCTCGCCTTTTACCCAAACTGTTCAGATGCAAACAATGGCCACACAGGCGATGGATGGATGGAACACAGGCGATCCACGGATGCCGGTCGCAGCTGGAGCGAACCTGCCGTGCTTGAGTATTCCAAGCGAGTGTACGATTCAGACCAAGGCCGTTCGGTTATGTGCGAAAAGGCGATTTGCACAAACGACGGCAACATTGTTCTGTTCAACTTGGAGTGTGCAAACATTGCGGAAAAAAACTTTACGTGGCAGCCATTGGCGGTTCCGACTTTTCTCCGCAGCTCGAATCGCGGCAGCATTTGGGATGACGCGAAACCCATGGGGGATGAACCCGGGCGCATCTGGGATGTTCTGTACCATCAGGGCACTATTTACGTGCTCGAACTATGTAACGATAGTAGCATAGCCTGGTACGGCAACCTTCCGGAGCACCACTATTCGCTATACGTCAGCGAGGACGATGGCCGCACCTTCACTCGCCGTAGCACACTGCCGTTCGATATCATGCAGCGCGGATATGGCGCATTGGCATTTTTACCAGGCACCGGGCTCATCGCGTATGTATATAACCAAGCTGACGAGAAGCATCTTGACTATGTGATCAGCGGTGACGCCGGACACACTTGGAACGATCCGCAAACGGCTTTCTTCGCCAAGCAGATTCGCAATCCGCAGATGGCCCATTTCAAGGACGGCTTTGTAATGCACGGGCGCAGCGGGAGCAAGGGAAAGGAAGATATTCGAGGACACTTTGTGCTCTACGCGTCGACGGATGGCATCCACTGGGATGAAGGGAGGTATTTGCAGATGCGGACGGCTGGTGCCGGTGCGTACTCAAACAACGTGCTTGTCCATAATCCTGACGGATTGTCCGATCGACTGCTGATTCAGGCCTCTCATGCGTATGAAAAGAACATGACGAATATTCATCACTGGTGGCTCTCCTGAAGCGCATCGAATTGCCAATCGCCTGGAGGCGACGCTTGACAGCGCGCCTCAGGCACACGTTCGAATTAAAATAAACACCTCCATGGTTGACATACGGCAAAGGACGCAAGCGCCGCGTCATCCCGCTCCGGGACGAAACAATGGGTACTTCCGTCTTCGCGCTTCGCGCTACGCCGCGACACGTGGGTATTTCGTCATTCGTCATTCAATGGCACGTCACGAAAGTCGAAACTATAATGCCATAATCCCTTAAGTAAGTGCC
>PWZG01000470.1 GCA_003567575.1 PVC group bacterium
CCAGCCCAACCACCCGGACGGTTCGCCATAACTGGCTACCACTTCAGCCTTCAGTACCGGATTTTCGCCAGTCCATGAAAATTCGGCAACCGTGATTCCTTCGGAAACCGACACCTTCAAGGCACCGGGCGCATTGTAAAAGGGTCTTTTTTTTGTCAGGGTTGTATCGAGGAAATCGATCAGGGCCTGATCGATATGCGGTGGGAACCCGTGTTCCCAGTGCGGCAGAATCGCGATCCGTTTACCGTCACCGGCGGCATCCTTGAACGTCTGGGCAACGGCGGGAAAATAAAACCAGTTATCGTTGAACGCCACCCCCCACAAGAAGGGGATGGCGCGCTCTTTCAGTCGGAACGCACCGTCGATGGTCCGATTCCATACCGCCACATCGTCCAGCGAATTCATGTGATGAAACTGGGGCAGATTGGTTCCCATGGCGTGATGGCCGCCGGCAAAGAAACTGAACCCGGCCTTGACCCGCGGATCGACGCCGGCAATCAGGGTGGCAAACATGCCGCCATAGGAGGCGCCCGCCACGGCCATACGCTCCGGATCGATCTGGGAACGTTGCGACAGCACGGTAATGCCACGAAGCTGGTCGCGCGCCAAAAGGGTCAGATTGGCGTTTCGCGGATCCGTCGCGTCGAATGCGCCGCGATGCGCGTTGCGCAGGTTGGTCGGTAAGGTAATCGCCAGGCAGGCATAGCCCTTGCGGGCAAAAATGCCGGGGAACAGCCGCCCGGCCGGCGCCATACCGCCCTGGCACCAGTAGACCGCCGGCAAATCGCGGCCGCCTTCCGGATAGGCGAAGATTCCCCTGATCCGTTCGGGTTCGCCCGCTACCACACGACTGGTAAACTCGAAAGTTTCGAATACGATTCCTTCGACAACCTCGCTTTCCAACATTTCATACGCTACCGGCTCGGCCATGATGGTTTCCATATCGAACAGCGGATCGGTCGCGGCAATTGTCGGTCCCTGCAATCCAACGGCTGTCAATACAACCGCCATCCATTTTCTTCCATGGTCTCGCATGCACATCATTCGTAGACTTCCTTTCTTCGTGACCCGTGAACGCAGGAGGCGTCCATAATCCAAAGGTCATTACTGAACTAATTATCAACCGTATCATTATTGTCTCGACCTGCGCTCTTCCGGCCGGGGACGGCCGGCTCCACAAGAACGGAGACGACGGTCTCCGCCGTTCTGCTGCCCAGGTCGCGACAATTCCGTGCCTTATTCTAGAGCCTCTGTCATAAAAAACAAGAAAAAGTGACGCGATGACGTTGGGTGATTCGGGCAAGAGGTCAGTTTTACACGTTCCGAGCACACTGCGGACACAATTCGCCTGTTGTTGCAAGCCCGTAAGACGAGGGTGTGGGAAAGGTGGCCACGCCAACTTGACCAGCCACTCTTCGGTGTAATGGGCGAGACTATTCCTCCATACTCACCCTGGCCAGATGGATTTCGGATGCGGTACCGAGGCTGCCATAGGTTATCCAGAGCTCCTGTTCATGTTCCACCAGACCCGGATAACTGGTCCCTTCCAGTTCAAGGCATTTCGTCAGCATGGCCTTTACATGATCGATCCGGAACAGGGTGACGCGGCCATTGGCACGGCCGGCGGCCATCAGGCGGCCGTCTTGCAAGCGAATCATTTTCGGACCGCCCAGATCGCCACGAAAATAGTCTTTCGAACGCATGTATGGTGGGTCATTCGCTTCAACTGCGATGGTGGTATGCCGCCATGTCCAATTCTGATAAAACGGCGGTTCACCGATACCTATCATGGCCGGCGAGGGACCGCCGCGCAGCAGACACCAAGCTGTGCCGTCCTTGCCGAAGGCCAGCGATGCTTCATTGCCCTGCCCTTCCGGAAAGAAGTTTCTCTTCAAAACCCGCCAGTTCTTTCCGTCGCGCGTCCGGTACAGCGTGCCGTCATGATCCTTGCCGCAGTAGCCGATACTATAACCCATGCCGTGGTTCCAGACAACATCCCAACGCCAGTTATTGATGCCGGTGGGACAAACGTTGATGCTTCCCCAGTTCTTGCCGTCGGCGGAGAGCCAGGTCGCGGACTGGCGGGCCACGTTGCGTTCCAGATCGTCTTCCGGCGTTCCGGGCTTGTCGAGCTGGTAATGACTCTCGTAGGGAGCGCCTCCGGATGAATACCCGATTTCACGCGGCTCATCGGACACAAAATAAATCGAGGTATTTGCCATCAGACGATTCTCGGCCGTGACCGCCAGCCGGGTTTCGCGTACATCGCCGCCATTCCATTCGAAAAGGGCAGCGGTTTCCCACTGTTCGCCATCGGCCGAGCGGATCACCCGGCAGCGGCCGGACGGATGGTTCATGTGAATCTTGCCTTCCCGGAAACAGCAATACCAGTGTTCCCGGAAACGGATGAGGTGCGGAAATTCAATCCGGGACTCTTCCCGATCCGGGATTTGGTCGACACTCCATATTTTTCTTGTTTCAACGATTTGCATGGTTCTCCTTTTGATTTTGGTAAGCGTTAAAGGTTCAAGGTTCACGGTTCATGGTTCACGGTTCACGGTTCACGGTTCACGGTTGAAGAAAAAAGGAATATGATAACATCATTTTGCGACAGAATCATGGTGGAATAATGGAATAATGATAGCAGGACAAAACGGATGATCCGGACCCGGGAAAAGATGCAACGCAAAATTGGTGCAATGCCTGCCGTTGAAAACCTAACCTTTCGATTTGCATCAGTTTCCATCATTCGTCACCCCACGGGCCGGAGAATATCTGCTTGTCGGAACCGATATGTATCACATCTTTTTCATTCATGATCGTATTCCTTGCGGCAGTCTGATTGTTGCACAAGCGTTTCCGCCGGCGCCGCCGGAAACGGCGATTTCGCCCAAGGCGCCGCGGCGGCGGTCGGTTTTCAGAAACCATTCAAGCGTACGGCTGCCGGTCAGACCAGCCAGATGGCCCACCCGGATATGACCTTCTCGCGAGAGTAAGGTCACATCGTCGGCAAGGCGCAGCGCGACCTCGACCTTGCGCAATCGATCGAGATTGCGCCCTTTGTTGGAAACATGCGTCGGAAACTGGCCGCGGTTGGCCACCCGTGCCCTGATCCGCACGATCTGTTCGCCGACGCGGTCGACGCGTAAATCATCGATCTTCACCCAGGGATGCCGGGATGCATGTTCGACCGTGAAACGGTAGGTGTTTTGAATGATTTTTTGCAGGTCATTCAAGGTGGGTCCCCCGGTATGCCGCGTCAGCAGGCCTCCGATCTCGAGGTTGCCGAGCTGCGGATGGCGAAAGCGTTTCCAAGGCCTGAAGATCGTATCCCGTTTGGCTTGTCGATCCCACCAGGCCATCATCCGGCGAAGCAGCGTCTCGTACTGCTCCTGATTTTCAACCCCCAATATCTCTGTCGTTGCGATCCCGGCGCTGTTGAGCAGGATCCCGAGTTCGAACTCAAAAACGAATAACCCGAGATGATGGTATCCGAAATTATGAAAATGACCCCGCAAATTCAGGTCCGGATTATATTGCCGGTGATACTTTACGACCGCGAATTCCGGAAGACCGGTGACGCGGGCGCCCAACCGCGCGAGATCGCGCATTTCGCGCAGATCCGCGGCATCCAAATCGCTGTCGGCCCCAGTCGAGGGCGGCCGCAAGGTGGCGGCCGGTCCGTTGTGATACCCGAGGATGCCGAAAAGATTCGGCCGGCTGTGAATAAACCCGGCCATGGCGCGCATTTCCGGTTCGCTGAAGGGGAAATCCCCGGCCCCGCCCTGCTCGGGTTCGGGCCGCCAGTCATACGACCAGTTACGGTTCCAATCGAAACTCCGGCCTTCAATCCGGATATTGTCACTGCCGTCCCAATCGACAATCAATCCCTCGGGCAAGGTCCGGTAGAACGGCGGTTTGCTGTCTCGCGTGCGCTGGATCAACAGGCGCCTATCCTTCGGGTCCGCGACGAACTGACCATCCGGATGTTGTTGCCGCATGGTCAGGATCAGACCATCGCCATTGATATCCTGCTGATACAGGGTATTGGGCAGCCGTTGGGATCGATCCGTACGACTCCTGGTTTTTCCGGAAGTTTTAACCACAAATTCCGCGCCATCGGGATTGAGACGTGGAATAACATGAAAGGCTACACGTTTCAGCAGATCGGATTTTGGATGGTCCTTAACCAACCGGCGCGCCGTCGCGAGGGCCGCATGTGTTCCGGACAACTCCGATGCATGAATATTTGCATGAATCAGATAGGCCGGCTTGTCGTGAGCCGCGCCCGTCGAGGAATCGGTAATTGTCAAATGGTACAGCGGGCGTCCTTCGCGCGAAACGCCGAGCGTACCCAGTGAAACCAGGTCCGGACATGCCGCCGCTAATTTCTCCACGAAATCTGTGACTTCCGCAAAATCAAGAAAATGCCGTCGCGTCAACCGCGGTATAGGATGTTTTTTCATGGTTAACTCTTTTTTCGTGGTTCCCGGTTTTTCCAATGGTAACCTTATGGATATTCGATCAAGAAATCCGCCGGATTCACACGCCGAATGCCGTCAAGATCCTCGCCAAAGGCAGTGTCCATGCTGACGAAGAATTTCGGATAGTTGTCGGGTATATCGAAGATATAACGCGCGATTTTCTGCAGCAGTTCGATATGCCGGACGCCGTGTCGGAGCGCGATGTCCTTCAGCATGTCTACATAAAGGACGCGTTCATCCGACACGCCTTCCTGATGGAGTTGCCCGATTACCTGTCGCAGCAAGGTGCTTTTCCCCACACGCCTCATCCCCGTGATTAATTTCAAGAACGGTCTCCCTGTTGCCCGGCACTCTGCCGCACTTATCTCTACACTTACTGTCTCTAACCCTCATCTCACGGACCACGGCTTATCAGACGCAGCTACTTCAGAGTTCCATGTAGCCGCGCGTGATAACGCGTGTGTTCGCGGTCTTTGGTCTGCAGTCCGCGGTCTCTGTCTCCGTCCTCACAACCGTTTCTCCAGCCTGGCAGCCACCAGGTAAAACAGGATCGCTGCCAGGGTTACCATCCGGAATCCGGCATGCATTGCCAGCAATCCGGCGCCGACCGCGCTGACTACCGATGCCATTCCGTTAATCCCCCAGGCCAGCGGTATCCAGGCCGGATTGTTCTCTCCCAACCTTTTCAATCCCAGTGGAAACGGGATTCCCATCCAAATGGCCAGAATACCGATCAGACCAATACTAACGATAATCCGCGGCGCCATCGGCCAGCCGGCAGCGACCTCGAACAATACCGGCAATGTAACGGCATAAACGCCCGCGATGATTGCCATACACAATACCGCCGTCATCACCGGACGTGGACACCAATGACGCGCGGCATAACGTTCCAATCGGTGTTGAAAGGTTTCCGACCAACCACTGCCCATACCTGCGAAAATCAGAAACGCCGGGACCACCACAGCCATTGAAACCACCGGATGACCGAGAAACAAAATAAACTTTTGAATAAACACGATTTCCAAAAACAGGAACGCCAGACCGAGCGCCGAGAAATATGTGCCGCGCGCCATATTACGCCCGCGTCCATTGCCTCCTGAAGCTGCCTTCCGCATCAGTGGTCGCAGCGGCAATCCCACCAGGGGAGCGGCCAACAGTAATGCCGCGGCAACCAGCATCCAGGCCAGCAGATAACTCCATTCGAGAAACGGCGCGGTACCGGCCGCCCGACCCGCCCACCATTCGGGGAAACCGCGCCATCGAAAAAAACGGCCGAAATACGGTTGATCGTCGGTTGCCGGCCGCACATGAAACGGATAATGACGCAGGTAAGATTCGCGATCGCCTTCCAGTAAAGCGCGCGCCGCCTCATGAAAATAGGGTCGATCCAATACATTAACACGGTTGGCGGTCTCGGCTTGCATGCCCGGATACCAGACCGCATCAAAAGCCCGTTCCCGGCAAAAACCACGGATGGCCTCCACCTGCGCCGCCGTCAAGGCCTGCCGCCCGATCAGCATCGTCACGCTATTCCAGGATCGAATCGCGGCCACCCGGTCGGCAACATCACCCACACCCTCATGTTCCGCGGCAGCCAGCCATGTGGCCAGTAATTTCACCGGAGCGCGCGGCGGAATATCGATCGGCAACGTAATCGCCAGGATCCCTTGATCCGACATCCGCCGCAACATCAGACGGATACCTTCGACCGTGTACAAATAATTCTCGCGCATCGCCTGTGCGGCATCGGCATACGGCGCAACGGTACCGAAAAGACTTATTTGTATCACGTCATGTTCCGAACGGGTAGCGGCCAGGAAAGTGCGCGGCTCCATTTCGATCCGGCGCACTCCGACAGGATACCCCGCGCCCACGTCATCCACCACCCGCAACAAAGCGCCCGACGCCTCTACCGCGTCAATCGCAACGGCATCCGCCCGGTAAGCATGCCATTCATCCGTACCGCCGCCGGCGCCCAAAACCAAGACCCGCGGTTGCACAGGCGCCAAAACGTAAGGCAAGGCGGCCGTCGTCCAATCAAGATATGCCATATCGCGCGCGGCATCGCTGGGCGACGTATCAGCAATGGCGCCGGCGCCGTGGCCGTCAATGAATAACGCTATCTGATCCGGCGGTTCCGCGGGCGACAGCATACTCAATCCCGGCGCCTGACGAAAGGGGACCTGCCCGGCTTTCAACGCAATCGCAATCCCCGCCGGCGACACCTGTTCGGCAACCGGTACCATACCGGGAATGCGCAGGGTTTGCGGCAAATCCTTGTAGGGCGACATTACCGGCCGCAACATGGCTGCCGGCCAAAGTAACGTCACCGCAACGACCATCAACGGAGCCCAAGGTATTCGCTCCCGGAATCGCCGACCGGAATGTCGCGACGCCGACCACGCGGCCGCCAGCGCCGGCGCTGCCAGCAAACGTAACACCACTTGCGGTGCGGCAATCATCAGTAAAACCGGTGTCGCCAGCGCGCCCGCGGCGGCGCCCGCCAGATCGGCGCGATACAATACCGCAATCCGGCCGGGAAACCGGCGCATCGTCAAACCGATACCGAAACCGGAAAATATGAACGGAATCGCCGAAACCAAAAACATCAGCGCCAACCGGCCACCCTGTCCCGGTTCCCAAACCAGTTGCAACGGATTGAATCCGATACGACCCACCGCGATAACCACCAGGGGCGTCGACAGCGCAAACGCGCAAGCTGTCGTACGAAACGCCACATTGTAGCGACGTAACAAGACATTCTGGGAAACGGTCAATATCGAACCGGCAACCCCGAATCCCAGCAACGCCATACTGATGATCATGTGCGCAAAATGGTGCCAGTACAGGATCGCAAACCAGCGCAACAACAACAACTCGAATCCCAGCGAGGCGCCCGACAACAGGCCCACCGCCAGAATCGGTGCGCGCTCCCCTACCCTGCGCGTGTCGTGCATGGCCGCCTTCGTGTCATGCATGGACCGGGTCATCCTCAGCGTTCGCCTGTCAGCGGTACAAACCGAACCGGCAATACCTGACGGGTCGATATTTCGCCATCGGCATTCTTGTCCACAATCATTAACTGCTGTACCTGAAATTGCTGGCCGACGGGTATCACCATCCGACCGCCCGGTTTCAACTGACGAACTAACGGCGGCGGGATATAGGTGGCTGCCGCGGTAACCATAATGGCATCGAACGGCGCTTCATCCGCCAACCCGTAATAACCGTCGCCATGATGGACCGTCACATTCTCGATTTCCAGACGCTCTAACCGTTCCTTGCATTCATCGGCCAGCGGCTCGATAATTTCGATCGTATGCACATGATCCACCAATCGCGCCAGCACGGCGGCCTGATATCCGGAACCGGCGCCAATCTCCAATACTTTCGCCGTTTCGTCAACATTCAATAAATCCGTCATCAAGGCCACGATATAGGGTTGGGAAATCGTCTGGCCGTGTCCGATCGGTAACGGACGGTTCGCGTACGCCATGCGACGCTGCGCACGCGGCACATATTCATGACGCGGCACTTCTCCCATCACCTGCATCACCCGCTCATCCAAGGCACGCCGGCCAATACGGCTCGCCGTCTCCGCCACGTTCTGCTCAATCTCCTCGACCAATGCCGCACGCGCCGCCGCATACGGATCGTCCGCCCTGATAACCGAGGTCAACAGCAAACTAATCGTCGTCCAAACAAATACATACTTTTTCGTGAACATAATGGTATCTCCTTCTTTTTTTACTCAAGACCGATCAAGCCCGTCTTTTAAGCGTAACCAAATAAGTGTGAGCTTAAGCGTACGATATTAGCAATCACAAATAAGTGAATAACGCTATTATAACGCACAATGAATAGAGTGCAAGAAGCGATTTCGACGATTTTAGCGATTTCAGACTTGCTTTCGCCTTGAAAATCTTGTATAAGAGTAGTCGTGATACAGACGAAACAGGCGGTTTTACCCCCTGCCCCACGTCCGCGACACCAGTCATTGCGCCTGTAGCTCAATTGGATAGAGCGTTAGCCTCCGGAGCTAAAGGTTGTGAGTTCGATCCTCGCCAGGCGCACCACTTTTCCCCATGTTTATACCAATGGTTTGCATACAAATGCGATGGAATTTTTTTTCTAAGGCGGGCTTCGCCCGCAACCCAGAGGTCAGAGGTCAGAAGTCATGAAAAATGTCGCGCCGGCCCGTTTTTGCCTGTCGTCCTCGTCGTCGTCCTCGTCCTCGTTCTCGAAAAAAACCAGAACAATCGAGGACGAGAACGATTACGATTGCAGGTGGGACGCCTGCCCATATCGATTCCCTGACACAAGGTTTATTTTTGCAAAACTGACCTCTGACCTCTTGCCCTTGGGTATGAAACAGGCCTTATGATTATGTATTGCATTCCCGTTTTATCGTGATATTATTGGAGTCGTGTTACTTAATCTGAGGTAGTAATCGGAGGGGGCGCGCGGGG
>PWZG01000505.1 GCA_003567575.1 PVC group bacterium
ATAACACGCGATATTCCCAACGTCGGCGAGGATGCATTGGCGAATCTAGGCGCCGACGGGGTGGTACGCATCGGCGCCGAAGTCAAGCCGGGCGATATTCTGGTCGGCAAGATTACCCCCAAGAGCGAGACCGAGCTGGCGCCCGAGGAGAGGTTGTTGCGCGCCATTTTCGGTGAAAAAGCCGCTGATGTACGAGATACATCGCTGCTTGTTCCCAGCGGCACCAGCGGCACGGTTATGGATGTCAAAATTACCGCGCACAAAGATGCGGTAAGCAAGAACAAGGTGTCCGGCGCCGAACGGCGCAAACAAACCAAGTCCATCAGTGAAGAGCTCAAGGTGCGGCGTCATTCGCTGATTGAGAGTCTGACGGAAAGTCTGAGCAATATTCTGCTGGGCGAAAAAATTCCGCTGGATGTCGTCAATGGAGAAACCGGAGACGTGATCATTCCGGCGAACCGTAAAATCACCAAGACGCTGTTGCGGAAGCTGGCGGTCGAACGCGAGCACATTGAGATCGAGAGCAGCCCGATACAGGTTAAGATCCAGGAGATCATCGATGATTTCCAGCATAAATTCGAGGAGCTGGACCTGGAAAGCGAGCGCATGATGGACCGTCTTGAGAGCGGTGACGATCTCGACGAAGGCATTATCAAGCAGGTGCGCGTTTACATTTCGAGCAAGAAGAAAGTGGAGGTTGGCGACAAGATGGCCGGCCGTCACGGCAACAAAGGTGTCGTGGCTCGCATTTTGCCGGTTGCCGACATGCCGTTTTTACCCGACGGCACACCCGTCGATATCGCGCTCAATCCGCTTGGCGTGCCGTCGCGCATGAACGTCGGGCAGGTGCTGGAAACCCACTTGGGTTGGGCCTGCGAGAAATTGAACCTGTGGGCGGCGACCCCCGTTTTCGACGGGATTTCGGAGACTCGCATTCAAGAACTCAGCCGCGAGGGCGGCGTTCCGGAAACCGGGAAGACGCGGGTTTTTGACGGATTGACCGGCGAACCGTTTGACCAGCTTGTGGTTGTCGGGCGTATTTACATCATGAAACTGCATCATTTGGTGAGCGAGAAAATTCATGCGCGCGCGGTCGGGCCGTATTCGCTGGTTACTCAGCAGCCGCTCGGCGGCAAAGCGCAGTATGGCGGGCAGCGATTTGGTGAAATGGAGGTTTGGGCGCTCGAAGCCTATGGCGCGGCGTATGCCTTGCAGGAACTGATGACGGTTAAGAGCGACGATGTCGCGGGACGTACACGGATTTACGAATCCATTGTCAAGGGCGAGAACGCGCTTGAAGCAGACATGCCGGAATCCTTCAATGTCCTCATCAATGAGTTGCGCAGTATCGGTATGGATGTGCGTATCAACCCGATCGGCGAACGCTGAATGAGGCACGGAACGGCGTTTTCTAACGGATTAAAAAAAAGAGCGGGAGCTTTAGTTTGAACACTTCGATTATTCGGGAACGACTTGGAGATTCCAGTTTTCACACGCTGAATTCGGTGCGCATTACGCTGGCGGCGCCGGAAACGGTGCGCTCGTGGAGCCATGGCGAGGTGAAAAATCCGGAAACCATAAACTATCGCACCTACAAACCCGAGAAGGGCGGTTTGTTTTGCGAACGCATTTTCGGGCCGATGCGTGACTGGGAATGCAGTTGCGGCAAGTATAAGCGCATTAAACATAAGGGCGTTATATGCGATCGTTGCGGCGTTGAAGTGACGCTGGCGCGCGTGCGTCGTGAACGGATGGGTCATATCGATCTGGCCGTCCCGGTTTCGCATATATGGTATTTTCGCTGTACCCCCAGCCGGATCGGCACCATTCTGGACATGACCGCCAGCGCGCTTGAAAGGGTTTTGTATTATGAGGATTACCTCGTGATCGAACCTGGGGACGCGCCGTTCAGTCCGAGACAATTGCTTAGCGAAATGGAGTATCGCGAGGCGCAGGACCAGTATGGCGAGACGTTTAACGCCAAGACCGGCGCCGATGCTATACGTGACTTGCTGCGCGCGTTGGATCTGGATGAGATGATGAAGGATCTGGAAGCGCGCATGGAGACCACCCGCAGCAAGCAGGATCGCAAGAAAACCAGTAAATGCATGAAAGTGGTGGAAGGTTTCCGTTCCGCCAAGACGCGTCCTGAATGGATGGTCCTGGATACGTTGCCGGTAATCCCGCCGGATTTGCGCCCGCTGGTGCCGCTTGAAGGCGGGCGTTTTGCCACGTCCGATCTCAACGATTTGTACCGTCGTGTGATTAATCGTAACAACCGGCTTAGAAACCTGTTGCAATTGAAGACGCCGGATGTGATTATCCGCAACGAGAAACGTATGCTGCAGGAAGCGGTTGACGCGTTGCTTGACAACGGTCGTCACGGTCGCGCCGTGACCGGTACCGCCAATCGACCGCTCAAATCGTTGAGCGACATGCTCAAAGGCAAAAGCGGTCGTTTCCGCCAAAACCTGCTCGGCAAACGCGTTGATTATTCGGGACGTTCGGTCATTGTCATCGGGCCCGAGCTTAAGTTGCACCAGTGTGGTTTGCCCAAGAAAATGGCGTTGACGCTGTTCGAGCCGTTTATCATACGCCGCCTGCGTGAAATGGGGCTGGTGCATACGGTGAAGAACGCCAAGAAGATGATCGAACGCCAGGACAAGGAAGTGTGGGATATCCTTGACGAAATCACCCATGACAAAACGGTATTACTGAATCGGGCGCCGACCTTGCACCGTCTCAGTATCCAGGCGTTCGAGCCTGTGCTGGTCGAGGGCGAAGCCATTCGCATTCATCCTTTGGCATGCACGGCGTTTAACGCCGATTTCGATGGCGATCAAATGGCGGTTCATGTGCCGCTCTCGATTGAGGCCCAGCTGGAATCGCGGTTGCTGATGCTTGCCAGCAATAATATCTTTTCGCCATCCAGTGGTCGTCCCGTTATGACGCCCACCCAGGATATCGCGCTGGGAATTTATTATCTGACCCTGATGATGCGCAAACCAGAATCCGTGGATTCCACGCAGGCAAAGGATAAGGATGCGCCGCCGGAGCATCTTCCGATGTTCGACGATGCGCGCGATGTGCATCTGGCCCTGGATGACGGAGCGCTGCGCCTTCATGACCGGATCTATTTCCGCAATCCGGATCTAGGACGAAAAACCCAGTACGGGAACAGCGAAAAGAAAATGATAAAAACGACGGTCGGGCGCTTGTTTTTCAACGAAGTCTGGCCGGCGGCGCTCGGTTTCGTTAATCGGGCGGTCGACAAATCTTTTCTCGGAGATTTGATCTGGAGCTGCCATCAGGTGGTACCTCATGCCGAAGTGGTTAAGCTGCTGGACGATCTTAAGGAAATGGGATTTTATTACGCGACGCGCGCCGGCGTTTCGATCGGGATGGTCGACATGGTGGTGCCGCCGGAGAAACCGGCGATCATAGAAGAGGCGCGCAAGCAGGTTGCCGCCGCTGCGAACCAGTACCGGCGCGGCATGATCACTGACGGCGAACGCTACAACAAGGTGGTCGATATCTGGACGCATGCCGCCAATGAGACCGAACAGGCCATGGAGCACGCGCTTACAGATGGCAACAAGAGCGACGACATTAATCCGATCTACATGATGGTTAATTCCAAGGCTCGCGGCAGCAGGCAACAAATCCGGCAGTTGGCCGGTATGCGCGGACTGATGGCGAAACCGTCGGGAGAAATCATCGAGCGGCCGATTACGTCCAATTTCCGCGAAGGTCTCAGCGTTCTTGAATACTTTATTTCGACGCACGGCGCCCGTAAAGGATTGGCGGATACGGCCCTGAAGACGGCGGATGCCGGTTACCTGACACGGAAACTCGTCGATGTCGCTCAGGATGTTCGCATCATTGAGCAGAATTGCCACACCCTCAACGGCATTGCCGTACACCTCGATACGGATGAAGACGCGGTGACGGATGCCGCGGCAAAAATTGTCGGTCGCACCAGTCTGAACGAAATCCATGATCCGGTGACCGACGAGAAACTTGTCGAGGCGGGCCAGGAGATTGACGAAAGGATGGCTGCGCTGATTGTTGACGCTGGAATCGAAACCGTACGCATTCGCAGTGTATTGTCATGCGAAACTCGCGGCGGTATCTGCGCCGTATGTTACGGTCAGGATCTGGCCACGGGCAAGGGTGTCGAGATTGGCTGCGCCGTCGGCATTATTGCCGCGCAATCGATCGGTGAGCCGGGTACGCAGTTGACGATGCGCACCTTCCACATAGGCGGGACGGCCAGTGCCGTGTTCAAACAACCGCATGTGATTGCCAAGCATGAAGGCGTGGTGCAGTTCCAGAATCTGCGTTACGTGCGCAATGTCGACGGCAGGTGCGTTGTCTTGAACAAGAACGGTCTGGTGTTGGTCATGGACGATACGGGACGCGAGCTGGAACGGCATCCCGCGGCCATCGGCGCGGAGATTTCCGTCAACGACGGTGACCGTGTCAAGAAGGGCGAAAGTTTCATTCAGTGGGATCCGTACAGTGTGCCGGTTTTGGCGGAGCACGGCGGTGTTGTCCGCTTCCAGGATTTCATCGAGAATGTTACGGTAAAAAAGGAAGTGGATCAGTCCACCGGGCTCAAGGGTACCGTCGTGCTGGATCACAAAGAGGATTTGCATCCGCAAATCGAAGTCGTTGATCCGCAAGCGCGAGGCGAGGCGGCCGTGCTGGCGCGCTACAGTATTCCGTCGGGTGCTCACGTGATGATTATGGATGGCAAGGAAATCACGGCCGGCGCCGTGCTGGCCAAGACACCGCGCAAGGAGTCCAAGACCAAGGACATTACCGGTGGTTTGCCGCGCGTCTCCGAATTGTTCGAGGCGCGTACACCGAAGAATGCCGCTGAAATTGCGAAAATCGAGGGTATCGTGGATTTCGGACCCAATCAGCGTGGACGTCGTTGCCTGCTTATCCGTGATGCGGTGACCGGCGACGAAGAACAACACCTGATCCCTATCGGCAAGCATATCGTGGTGTTCAAGGGCGATTTTGTCCAGAAAGGACAGCCGTTGACCGAGGGTCCGATCGTGCCCGAGGAGATTCTGGAAGTCTCGGGACCGCAAGCCCTGCAAGAATATCTTGTCCACGAGGTACAGGATGTTTATCACTCGCAGAGCGTCGAGATTAACAACAAGCACATTGAAATTATCGTGCGCCAGATGCTTCAGAAAGTCCGTATTTCCGAACCCGGCGACACCGATTTTCTGTGGGGCGAACTGGTGGATCGTCAGATGTTTCAGGAGATCAACGAGGCGGCCGTGGCCGAGGGTAAACGGGCCGCGGAAGCGACTCCGGCATTGCTGGGCATCACCAAAGCTTCGCTGGAGACCGACAGTTTTATTTCCGCGGCGTCGTTCCAGGACACAACCCGCATACTGACGGAGGCGGCCACGCTGGGGCGGGTGGATTTACTGCACGGTTTCAAGGAAAACGTCATCATGGGACAGTTGATTCCGGGCGGCACCGGGTTCCCCGCCTACCGTAACCTCAAGCTCGCGGCCATGGCTGAGCCGATCTCGGATGAAGACATGATTTTCGATGATGAAGAAAAAAATCCAGCGTTGCCGAGTTTAGACTTGTAATTCCGGATTATTTATGATAATTAGTTAAGTTTGTTTTTTCGATACTGGAGAGGATTATAATGCCCACCATTAATCAGATGGTTCGCAGTGGACGCGAACGCCAGCGCAGCAAGAGCAAGTCGCCGGCGCTGGCGAATTGTCCGCAACGGCGTGGTGTCTGTTTGCAGGTAAAAACGCAGACGCCCAAAAAGCCTAATTCCGCCCTGCGCAAGGTTGCCCGTGTGCGCCTTACCAATGGGCAGGAAATTTCGGCGTATATTCCGGGCGAGGGCCACAATTTGCAGGAACACAGCGTGGTTCTGGTTCGCGGTGGCCGGGTCGCTGATTTGCCCGGCGTACGTTATCATGTAGTGCGCGGTTCGCTGGATGCGCAGGGAGTCGACGGCCGCAAGCGCGGACGCTCGAAATACGGAGCGAAACGGTCCAAGACGGACAAGTAGGGGACGGAGTCGATTATGGCGAGACGGCGAAAAGCACAGCAGCGCGAGATTCTTTCCGACGCGCTTTACAACAGTGAATTGGTGGCGCATTTGGTCAGCCACGTAATGTTCAGTGGTAAAAAATCAAAAGCCATTGGCATTGTTTATGGAGCGATGGAAAATCTTCGCGAGAAAACCAACCAGGATCCGATGGAAGTATTGATACGGGCCATTGACAACGTTAAACCGCGGGTTCAGGTGAAGTCGCGGCGGGTTGGCGGCGCCACGTATCAGGTTCCCGTCGAGGTCAGCGCGGAACGGCAGATGACGCTGGCGTTGCGCTGGATCATCCAGTTTTCCAGGCAGCGCAAGGGGGTTCCGATGGAGCGTGCGCTGGCGCAGGAATTACTGGATGCATTCAATGAACAGGGTAATGCCGTCAAACGGCGCGCCGACGTCTATCGGATGGCGCAGGCGAATCGCGCGTTCGCGCATTATCGCTGGTAGTTTACCGGCTGTCGCCGGGTTATGGTATGTCTAAGGCAATGGAAATGATGGTTTCGCAAAAAGGCAAAAAGACGAAGGGAACGCAGCCGTCCGGGCATCGGGAATCGGCCGGGCGTCGTTGTGCCCTTGACCGGTTGCGCAACATCGGGATCATTGCGCATATCGATGCAGGCAAAACGACCGTCACCGAACGCATTCTTTTCTTTTCCGGAAGGGTACACCGCATGGGTGAAGTCCACCAGGGGACCGCCGTCATGGATTGGATGGCCCAGGAAAAAGAGCGCGGCATCACCATTACCTCCGCGGCCACGACGTGTTTCTGGACGGAACGGCAGATCAATATTATCGACACGCCGGGGCATGTTGACTTCACCATGGAAGTCGAACGCGCGCTGCGTGTGCTTGACGGCGCCGTCGGAGTGTTTTGCGGCGTCGGCGGCGTACAGTCGCAATCCGAAACCGTCTGGCGTCAGGCGGACCGCTACCATGTTCCGCGGCTGGTTTTCATCAATAAAATGGATCGAGTCGGCGCCGATTTCGATGCCGTGGTGACCGACATCCGTGAGCGTCTGGGGGCTGCCGCCGTACCGGTACAGATGCCGATTGGCAGTGAGAACGCTTTTAGCGGCGTGGTGGATTTGGTGGAGATGCGCGCCTTTCAGCGTGATTCCGACAAGGCGGATACCGCGCCCATGGTGGCGGCGCCGATTCCCGAATCCATCGCCGTGGCGGCTGAACGCGCCCGCGCCGCCTTGTGCGAGCGTGTGGCCGAAGCCGATGAAGCCACCACCGATGCCTATCTGCTCAATCCCGATTTGACGCCGGATCAGGTGCGCGCCGGATTGCGGCGCGCAACCATTGCCGGGCGCCTGTTCCCCTTGCTTTGTGGCAGTGCCTTGCGCAACATGGGCATACAACCGCTGTTGGACGCCGTGGTGGCGTACCTCCCTTCGCCGCTCGAGGTGCCGCGCGTTCGCGGGCATCATCCCCGCGACGGTGAAATCGTCGAGCGCGCCGCTGACGATTTCGAGCCCACCAGCGCGCTGGCGTTTAAAATCATGTCCGATCCCTATGTCGGGCGTCTGGCCTTTTTAAGGGTATATTCGGGTCAGGTGAAAAAAGGACAGAATCTGTACAATCCCCGCACGCGTAAACGAACGCGCGTAACACGCTTGCTGCTTTTGCACGCCGATGCGCGTGAGGAAGTCGATACGCTGTACGCGGGCGAGATCGGCGCGGTTGCCGGGATGCATGAAATCGGCACCGGAGATACGCTTTGCGCGGAAAACCAGCCGGTCGTCCTTGAAAAGATTTCTTTTCCCCAAAATGTCATTGCCATGGCGATTGAACCGCGTACCCAGGCCGATCGCGACCGTTTGATCGAGGCGCTGGAATCGCTCACCGCCGAGGATCCCAGCTTGAAACTGTTTAGCGATGCCGAAACCGGTCAAACCCTGATTGGCGGCATGGGTGAGTTACACTTGGAAATCGTGCGTGACCGTATCGAGCGCGAGTTCAACGTGGTGGCCAACGTCGGCAAACCGATGGTTTCGTATCGAGAAACGATTACCCGTCCGGCGAAAGCGTCACACGTTTTTGATCGCGTAATCGGCGGTCAGCGCCATTTCGCACGGGTGGATGTCGAGGTGTCCCCGCTGGAACGCGGCGCTGGTGTTGCCGTGACTGGCAAACCGGCGGAAACGGATATTCCCGCCGGTTTCCGCGATGTCGTCGAGCATGGAATCCGCGACCAGTTGGCCACCGGCTGCCTGGCCAACTATGCGGTTACCGATGTAGCCGTCAAGATCGTCGGCGGCGAGTTTGATACGGATAATTCAAGCGATATCGCGTTTCGCACGGCGGCGACGCTGGCGGTTCGCGAAGCGTTGCAACAGGCGGCGCCACGCATTCTGGAACCATGGATGCTCCTTGAAGTCGTTACGCCCGAAGAGCACCTGGGCGATATTCTCGGCGACATAAACAGTCGTCGCGGCAGTGTCAGAGAAGTTGTTACGCGCGGTTCAACCCAGTTTGTGCGCGCCTCCGCGCCGCTGGCCGCTTTGTTCGGATACGCGACAGCCATCCGTTCACTCAGCCGCGGCCGCGCCGCATATACCATGGAGCCGGGCGGTTTTGAAATCATGCCTTCCGATCTCCAAGAACAATTGATGCAAGGATAAGCGAGAGCACAATGCAGGAACAAATAATACGGATCCGCTTGAAAGCGTACGATCACAGGGTGTTGGACCAGTCAGTGACTGAAATCGTCGAGACAGCCCGTAATACGGCGGCGCGCATTTCCGGGCCGATCCCGATACCGACCAGAATCGAACGGTTCACCGTCAACCGCAGTCCGCACGGCGA